>DASYZW010000359.1:0-3329 GCA_035945915.1 Verrucomicrobiia bacterium
AACTTGCCACCCTTGTCGAAAACCGGGTATCGGGCGTCGCTCATGCCATCGGTGATTTGCCTCGTCTTGCCGGTCGGCAACGAATAGGCAAACACCGCGTGCAGCATGTTTGGCAAAATGCGGTTGTAGGTCAGCCACCGACTGTCCGACGACCATTTCGCGTTGAACGGCGACGGCCCCTCATCGTAATAATCGGTATCCACCTCCACTGGGCCGCCGTTGGTGAGGTTCAGATACCAAAGATGCAGCCGTTTATCTGAATAAGAGATCTTTTGACTGTCCGGCGACCAGCTTATGTCGTAGTAAAACGACGGCGGCTCGTCCAATTTGATCTCGCGGATTTTATTTGTCCCGAACTCATCGCCGATGTGAAGCTGATACTCACCCGATTCATCAGAAAACCACGCCACCCATTTTCCGTCCGGCGACCACGCTGGGCTGCGGTTGGCCACCCCGGAACCCGGCGTTAAATTCCGGAAATCACCCTTCTCTGCCGGCACCGTCAGAATTTGCCCCTGCGCCTCCATCACAGCGCGCTTGCCCGTGGGAGAAATTCCTGATCCTTGTATCATGTCAGCCGTCACGTGTTCAAAATGCGGCTGCACTTGCGGCATATCCGCCGCAATTCGCACGTGTACTTCATGCTCGGCATGAGTAGCGAAATCATAAATATGAAGCGAGCCAAACTGGTCATAGACAATTCCATCCGGCCCGGCGCTCGCCGAAATAATGTCAAAACCTGTATTATGGACTAATTCGCTGACCTGGCCGCTCTTTAAATCGTAAGCGAACAATGTCATCGGCCCGTTGCGATCTGACAAAAAATAAACCGTATCGCCGACCCACATCGGGTCTTTATCATTTGAATTGTCACGGGGAATTTTAACGATGCTGGAGTCAGATAGGTCCGCGATCCAAATTGGCGTTGTCTGGCCGCCTCGATACTTTCGCCAATACGGTTCCCATTGGAAAAAAGGCACATACGCAATATGCGTCCCGTCCGGCGAAAAGCTGCCCTGCGAACCCATCGGCAGCGGCAGTTCGATTGGAAACGGGTTCCCCTGCAATGGCATCGTAAAGAACTGCGCCGCGTCTGAATAACTCGCGCGACGCGATGTAAAGAGCACATTTTTCCCGTCACGCGTCCACCCAATCGCAATATCATCACCTGGATGATACGTAAGCCGCCGGGGATCTCCGCCAATGGCCGGCACCACATAAACGTCATAGTTCCCGCTATAATTGCCCGAGTATGCGACCAAAGTACCGTCCGGCGAAAAGACCGGCCCGATCAGCCGGTCACTTCCGGTCACAAGACGCTGGGCCTCGCCGCCATCGCGCCCCACGATCCATATTTCGCCCCCATAGGAAAAAGCGATTTGCGTCCGGCTGAGCGTTGGCGACTGAAGATGCAACGGTTCAAAGGATTTAGCGGCCGCCGTTGCCGTTAAAGCTGCTCCAACAGCAGATAGGAAAATGTACAGTCCGGAGCGTAATATGATTTTTATTCTTAGGTGCATTTCGGTCCAGGAATCCAAAGATTTTCGCGAACGAAGCAGATTTAATGTTTCCGGCCTTGGGTTCAAGGGAATTCCGCCGTTTTCTCCACGAACGTTTCTGCCGTCCGAATGGTTCACGGTTTGAACTTCAATTCCGATTTGTTAGAATCGGAAACCACATCGCAAAAATGTTTCAAAAAACTATTGCTCTCCTTGGATCAATCCTTGTCGGTTGCGCCGCTTGTTCCGCGGATAATCTTTCGCTGGCAGGCAATTGGCGTTTCGAATTGGACCGGGCCGATCTCGGCCTCGGCGAAAATTGGTTTGACCGCGCGTTGCCGGATAAAATTCACTTGCCCGGTTCATTACCGGCCCAGGGAATCGGCGATGACATTTCGAGCAACACGCCGTGGATGGGCGATGTGAAACAAAGTCCATGGTATAACGCGCCCGAATACGAAAAATATCGGCAGCCCGGGAATGTAAAAGTCCCGTTCTGGCTGCAGCCGGACAAATATTATTCGGGCGTAGCCTGGTATCAGCGTGACTTTGATGTGCCGAAAAGCTGGGACAGAAAACGTGTTGTTCTTTCCCTCGAACGTCCGCATTGGGAAACTCGCGTTTGGCTCGATGGGCGGTTGGTCGGCACGAACGATTCCCTTTCCACGCCCCATGAATACGACTTTGGCCTGCTCGCCCCCGGAAAGCATACGCTGACAATCCGCGTTGATAATCGAATGATCGTAAATATCGGAGATAATTCCCATGCCATCACCGACCATACCCAGGGCAACTGGAATGGCATCGTCGGCAAAATCGAGCTGCAAGCCACGCCGCCGGTCTGGCTCGACGACGTCGAGGTCTATCCAAATATTCAGTCGAAGTCCGCGATCGTAAAAGTTCATATAGGAAACGAGAGCGGCAACACAGGCAGCGGAGAATTATCCATCGGAAAGCAAACCGTCCCGGTGACATGGAGTTTCCAGGGTGGCGATGTGTCAGTAAACGTGGCGCTGGGCCCGGATGCGAAATTATGGGACGAATTCCACCCAGCGTTACAACATTTGACCGTCACTTTGCAAACCCCAAAACGGGATTCGCGAGAGGTGACGTTTGGATTACGACAAATTTCAACCGATGGCACCCAATTTGCCATTAACGGCCGAAAAACATTCATTCGCGGAACACTCGAATGCTGCGTTTTTCCAAAGACAGGGCATCCGCCGACCGATGTCAAGGATTGGGAGCGGATCATCCGCGTTGCGAAATCCTTTGGCTTGAATCTATTCCGTTTCCATTCCTATTGCCCGCCGGAAGCGGCATTTGAAGCGGCGGATAAATTGGGATTTTACTGCCAGGTCGAAACCTGTTGGGCCAATCAATCCACCACCATCGGTGATGGCAAACCCGTTGACGCCTGGGTGTACCGCGAGACTGACCGGATTTTACGCGCTTACGGAAATCATCCGTCTTTCATTCTGATGCCCTACGGCAACGAACCGGGCGCTGACCGTGCCCGGCTGGCGCAAAAAGGAGGCTCCGATTATCACGCCGTCTTTGATGATTTTTTTAAGGATTACGTAAACCATTTTAAGAAGATTGATTCCCGGCGGCTCTGGACCAGCGCCTCCGGTTGGCCGCAAATCCCCGCAAACCAATTTGATATCACGCCCGACCCGCGAATCCAGGCTTGGGGCGCCGGCCTAAAGTCGCGCATCAATTCCAAGCCGCCCGAGACGACTACGGATTACCGTGAATATATCGAGCAACGCAAGGTGCCGGTAATCAGCCATGAAATCGGTCAATGGTGCGTTTATCCGGATTTCAGCG
>DASYZW010000360.1:0-5238 GCA_035945915.1 Verrucomicrobiia bacterium
AATGAGCAACACAAGGGCGAACAACGCCCACGCGATGGAATAGGTCATATCGCGCGCAAAATTGCCGCTGAATTGAAATGTGAGGGTCGAGCCGGGCGCGCCGAAATAGTCCGCGATTTCGATGTTCAACAGGAGAAATGCCAAAACAGTTCCGAGTCCGGCAAGAACCGGCGGAACATTTGATTTCAAAACAAGGTTGCGCGGCGGCGCGAGAAGTCCCGCCCCGGCGAACAAGCAGATCGTCGCAATGCCGTAGGCGTACAGATACCAGTTGAAAATTGGCATGGCGGCACGCAGATGATATTCAAGCACGGCCGGATTGAACGCGAGCCGGGCAAACGCCGCGATGAGCAGGCCGACGCCGGTGAGCCGCAAACCCGAATGCGGCACACGATGAAACAGCCACAGTAAAGCCGTGCCTTCGAGCGCCCAGCCGACGGTAATCCATTCCCGCTCAAATTGGACCGGGAAAATCAGCGTAATAAAAAACAGCGCCACGCCGCCAAACCACGCCAGTTGGGTCATGCGCGATTTATGTTCAATGGCAATCCTTTTTTGAATCACCACCAGGCTCAACAATCCGGGAATTGCAAACGCGGCCGGCAGCAATCCCATAAATTGATTTGGATAAACGGCGGAAATAAAACGATGGATGAAGAAAAATTGCGGCACGCCCGCCATTGCCGCACTCGCCCACGGAACAATTTTATTTTCAAACTGCCGCAGAAAGAAAAATGGAAATAGCGCAAACGCGGCAAAGAAAATCAGATACCACATTAAAACCAAATTCAACGGCTGATTCGGATTCGCGGGATCGAACCGGTTGAAGTGCCACGCGCTTTCAAGGGCGGTCACGCTGGCGAGGCCAATGGCAGGCATCCAGTCGAGCGAAAACAATTTTGTTATGCCGAGCAGCAAGATAACGAGCAGTAGCGCAAGACCGAAGACCGGCGATGGATTTACGAGCGGCAATCGCAAGGTGGCCATGATGAGCAGCAAAAACGGGAGCACGATGGAGGACCCGGGGAGGATTGCGGCCAAGTCGCCGGGCGCCGCAAGGTCCTCGCCAAATCTGATTCCAGTTTTTAACACATCGGGCTTGAATTTTCTTACGAGCCAAATACCGACAACGACAAAGAAGATTACAAACGCGCCGAGTAGAAAAAACGAGGTTGGCAGCCCGGTAAGGTCGGACGGAATCTTGAAAATAAGCGCGCCGGTTGCCGCAAGGGTCAATAACAGCACCGCCAGGACTGGCAACAAAGCGCCTGTGAGCACGGCCAGCACAATGGCCAGCATATCCACGAGCAAAATGAAAGGCCAGACGATAAACGAAACTTCCGCGAGTTTGAAGACCGGCACGAGCACGAGCGCCAGCGCAAGAATTGGAAAGAGATGGTTCGCCCAGGTTCGATTTGCCACCCCCGGACGCCGTTGAAGCAACGCGGGCAAAGCCGAATGGACAACTGCAAAAGTGAAATAAAATGCGAGCGCGGCATTGAGCAGTTCGGGCGACAAAGATTTTGAAGTCCACAACGCGAGCAATCCAAAAACCGCGAAGCCGGAAACGGATTTCGCCGGGGAAATTCTTTCGTCAAGCAAAGTGACGGCAATGGCATCGATATCAACCAGAAAAACGAAACCGAACATTAGCCACGGCTGTTGTGCGAGTGGCGCGAAATCCAGAAACCACCCGGTGAACGCCAGGGCGACGGCGACGAGACCGAGCGCCGAGCCGGAAAACCATTGGTTGATTTGTTCGCGGCGCTTTGCCCAAAAATTTGCCGCGAGCCAAAGCGCGTTGAAGCCCAAGAGCACGGCAAACGCGATGAACATTTTGCGACCGGCAAAGTATTGTTCGCTGACGAAGAATTTTTGCGTCCAGCCGATTTGCATGATTGCCGTGCCAAACGCGGCAAGCGCAGCGAGGAAATACCAGCGGCGGTTCAACGCAACGACGATGAGGCCGGCGTCGAGAATGGCGATGTACCCAAAAAGTCCCAGCGGATTGTCCTGCCCAGTCGAAAGCAGAATCGGCGTGAGAAAGCCGCCGAGCATTCCGAGAATGGCGACGACGAGCGCGTTTAACCGGACGGCAACCAGAAACGCCGTCGTGGTGATGAGCGCCATCAGCAGAAACGTCGGCAACGCTCCGAAAAATTCAAAATGATAGATCGAACGACACGCGAAGGTGACGGCATAGAGAATGACAACACCTGTCGCACAGAGCGTTTGCGAAAGCGCTGAGAGATTTTTGCGCGACATCATCACACCGCCGGCCAGCAACCCAAGTCCGGCGAGGAATCCGATCGCCACGCGCAGTTCGGGCGGCACGAGATTATTATCGAACGAGTATTTTACAAAAAACGCGACGCCGAGAAACAGCGCAAATCCGCCAAGCCATGCGAAACCTTTGACGCCCATGAATTGTTCCCAATTGATTTTTGGCGCAGAGGGACGTAGCGATTCAAAAATGGGCGGCGGTTCTGATTGCGATGCTGCGGCTTGAAGTGTTGGCGGTGGAATGCCAGGCGGACGCGGGGAAGAAATGACAGGTTGCGGAATAACAAGCGGTCCTGGCGGGGGCGCAACGGGCGACGGTGAAACTATTTTCGGTTCCGGCACGGGCGCCGAAGTTGGCTGCGCCACGTTCGTGGTTTCAGGTTCGCGATCCTGGCGAAGCCGCAACAATTCTGATTCAAGCGCGCCGACACGATGAGAAAGTTCTTTGATTTGGCTGTTTGCATTGACAGCGCGGACAATCAGCCAAATTGCCAGCCCGATTGGAATTCCGAAAATTACCAAGACGACAAGAACAATGCCGGGATCCATAATTTTATTTCAACTTCTGAAATGGCTTGGTTGCGGGCAGTGTGCGTCCGATTAGCAGCCCGTCGCAAGCGCAATTGAATGAAAAGATTGCGGCCCTGCATCAGAGTACGCTCAACTATTAACAATTCGCAGAGCTTATTTCATGATCTGCGGCAATTTAGTGATGGCGCCCCGAGGTGTCCATTCGTGCGCTCAAAAGCTCGATCGCCATAAACGTCGTCAAAAACCGCGATTCGCGAGCATATCTGAGAGCTCAGTGACCTGAATCGCAAACGCTGCCCGCGCGGCCTGAATTCCGCGGCAGGCGCAGGGTAACAGTTCGCCGGAAGACTCCCGGCGATGGGCGTTTATTTGACAAATGTTCCAGATGATTTATAGTGGTGTATTCCCGAATTCCCTTTTTCGGTCGCGTGGCTGGTACGGACCTCCATTTCATCTAGTGCCGGTCACGCGCGCCGTTAATCCGGTTTATCGCACGGTTCGGTGCGCAAAGCACAATCCAGCAACTCGGCCACGGTCCGAACCAGCTTGTGTTGCCTTTAGCGGGATTTGATTCTGGCCTGGTTTTGGCAGGATCATTTGCCAATACGCAGGGTATCCTGAACACACTGGTCGAAATTGGTAACGGCCCGCTGGTCAGTCCACAGGAAAAATACGTCCAAAAATTTTGGCAGGATTGATGGACATCACTAGTGCGGCCTTGCAGGGCCATCTGGTCTGTAGCCTGAACGAAATCTCTGACTCCGCGCTCGTAGGTGGTTATATATTCCTCCTGAAGCGCTACATGTGTAAAAAAGCAGGAAAGCCAACAGCAAACTATGCGGACGACCGCCATAGTCAAAAGTCGCCATGGTTGCGGTGGTGAAAGTTTTGACGAGAAAATGACCGCCGCAATGTAACTGTCGGACGCTGTCAAACCCCTTTACCCGGAACCGATAAAACGCAATGCCGCCAATGCAATATGCATGACCATAACCGTGCCAATGTTCCGTATCTTTGACTTTTCAAAGAAATCTCCGGGGCGTAATGGGGCTTATTTTCTGCTAAGCAAGCGCGCAACGCCATCAGGTGCTGCAAAAATAAACACCATGGCAAAACAGGTTAATAAATCAGAACTGGAAGCGCTGTTGAAAAAAGCAACGGAAGGCAACCAGAAAGCCTTGAAAAAACTCTGGAAAAAGATTGAAGATTTAGATGCCGCGATCGAGTCAAGCCAACGAACTGCGCAAAAATCAAAGAGGATTATTGGAAATTAAGAGGCTGACTCCCTTTTGGTTTGCCGGAAAAAATTCGTCGTGTACGATATCGGTGACGGAGGCGGTCACGATATGCATCTTCTGAATTTTAATATTTTTGCCGAAACGATTGCCAAACTTCCCGCAGGGGCAATCCTTAAAGCGTTAGAACTCGAAAGCAAGATGCTGGAGTATGAGTGGGAGAATTATCGGCTGTATTTGCCGGAAGAAGCGTATTCCATTTTTTGTTTCAGGCAGTTTGTGCGCCATACGGTATTTGGCAAGACTCCGGCGCGCTGTATGCCTTTGCCGCGGAATCAGGTTGAGTTTTATCGACAAACGGTGGTCCGGCTGATTGAGGCGAAGGAGTTGCCCGAATCGGCCCTGGAACAATTTGAGCAGACATTTTCATCGCCCCACTAGCCGCGGGATCGACAGCCGTATCAGGTTTGGCAGTTGGAACAGGCGCCGCTATGGCCGGGCGTCGCTGCCACGCCATAGCGGCTGCAGGTAGTGGCCTCCGTGGTCTTCGCAAATCTGGATCGCCAGTGACGCTCTCGTGTGGCCCAGGCGTTTGGCGTGATGAAAACATCGCAGCGCTTCGTCAACAAGATGCCCCTCGAAGAACCGTGATCCCATTCCGAACCATTCGTCGGCGTTTTGTCGCCTGGGTTTGCGTGTGTATATGCGTTTCAGCGGCGGCGCGCCCTTCGGCCTGGACAAATCTTTTCCGCCTTTTCCCCGCTGGCTCAAGTCACCGCACTCAGTTGTTGCTCGCATAACCCGCCGGAAGGGGACATTTCGGAATTTCACGCGAATTGCGCGGCGTAAAGATGCAACTGCCGAATTGCGTCCCCTTTTGGCTTAAATCCCAGGATTTCGCAGGTCGCCGCGACCAGGTCCTCAACTTTGGTCTGAGACCGACGCACAGATATTTTGGCCTTTTCAACCTGGCGTTCCAGCCGCGCTAAATCTATTTCACCACCCATTATGTCCTCTCGTCTTATCTCCTTATCTCCTTGGCGGTTACAAAGATAACCCTGAATGAAATATTTTCAAGGCCAGGCCGTAAAAAAATTGAATGAATGGAAAAGCACGGCATTTCCTGCAATTTCGACATGGTTTTGCTGCCGAGATGTTATCAATATTGCCGCTTGTTGCATGCGACACG
>DASYZW010000361.1:0-3344 GCA_035945915.1 Verrucomicrobiia bacterium
CAGGTGGCGGTCGTTTCGCAGGAAATCATCCTGTTTGACGAGACCATCCGCCGAAACATCGAACTCGGGCGGCCCGGGGCAACTGAGGACGAGATTATTGCCGCCGCCCGGCACGCCCATGCCTACGAGTTCATCATGGCCAAACCGCAGGGGTTCGACACGGTCATTGGCGAAAAAGGCGCGAAGCTGTCCGGCGGCCAGCGCCAGCGCATCGCCATCGCCCGGGCCGTATTACGTAATGCCCCGATTCTCGTGTTGGATGAAGCCACCAGCGCGCTCGACAACGAATCGGAACGCGCGGTGCAGGCGGCACTCGACCAATTAATGACCCAACGCACGACGCTTTGCATCGCCCATCGGCTTTCTACCATCATGCACGCGGATTTGATTGTGGTGCTGGACCAGGGAAGGATCGTTGAAACGGGGCGGCACGACGAGTTAATCCAGCGAGGCGGAATTTATCAAAAACTCTACCTGCTGTCCGAAGGCGGGCGTCTTTCATCTTCCGAAAAAGAGACGGCTATTCTCCGATAAAATGGACAATGGCACTGCGCGAGTGGCCGCGCGTGCGATGTTCCCACAGAAAGAGTCCCTGCCACGTGCCCAGCGCCATGGCGCCCTGATGCACTGGAATGCTTAAGTTGACCGTCGTCAACGCCGTGCGCACGTGCGCCGGCATATCGTCGTCTCCTTCGATCGTGTGCTCAAATAGAGGGTCGCCATCCGGAACCAGCCGTTCAAAAAACCGCTCGAAATCGCGGCGGACGTCGGGACTGGCATTTTCCTGGATTAACAGGGACGCCGAAGTATGTTGCAAATGAATGGTTAGCAAACCATCGCGAAATTTGTTTTGCGCAATCCACGTTTCAACTTCCGAAGTCAATTCATAAAAACCGCGCCCCCGCGTTTGAATAGTAATCTCGTGGAAACACTGGCGGAACGTGGACATGCGCGCTATTTACTGCTCGCGGCCGTGGTGTTGAGCAATTGTTCGATTTCGGGATTGGAAGGCACGCCGGCTACGCGGGCCTTTTCATAATGCCACCGGGCCATTTCGACCATCGGCGGCACCGTGCTCAGATAAATTATGGCGAGGTTTTTGTGGGCGTCACCGTAGTCCGGGTCGATTTGCACTGCTTTGCGGAAGGCGGTTTCCGCCTGGACACGCAGGCCCTTCTGCGCGAGCGCGACACCGAGGAAATTCTGAATTTGTGCGTTGTCAGGATTGAGTTTGACCGCCCGGTCCAAAGCGTCGAGGGCGCCATTCAAGTTTCCTTCGCTGAACCGGACACGGCCCAGCAATGTCAAAATAAACGGGTCATTTGGCTCCAGGGCCATTGCCGCCTGGATGTGAGCATCGGCATCCGGGAGTTTATTCTGTTCCAGCTCGGCGGAGGCCAGGTTCGCCAGGGCAATCGGGCTGTCCGAATTTTTTTTCAAAAGTTCCTCATAATCTGCGGCGGCTTTATCATATTGGCGGCTGGCAAAATAGCTTTGGGCCTCCGCCACAAGCACTGCGGCGTGGCCGGACAACTTGCGATAGGATTTTTTTTCGGTTTTCGGGTCCGCCGCGAGCGGTTCCGGGGTAAACAAAGCCAGCTCTTGCGGGGTGTACGGAACGGTTTCACCCTCATCCACCTCCACGCGATCGCGCAACGTTTCAATCTGTTGGGCGAGCGCGTCCATTTGCGCAGTGATGCTTTGGTTTTTCCGGCTTTTTAGCTTCCGGTTTGCTTGCCCTAATTGCGCCAGCAATTGGTTGCGTTCGAGTTCAAGTTCATGGATCCGTGACTGCAGGTCAGAAGGGTCGGTCGAGGCGGCGGCGGCAACGCTGGCAAGGGATGCTTGCTGCAATTGTTGAACCCGGGTTTCCAGCGCGGTCTTTTCCAGCCAGGTCTGGGTTGCGTCGGCCTGCAGCGTGGTGACCTCGCCTTGCAATTGCACAATCCTCTCGCGCGCCAAGGCTAATTCGCCGGCGCTGTTTGTGTCCGCGGTCAAATGGACATCGGCCAGTTCTTTTTTCAGAACGGCGTTTTCCCGGCGCAGCGCTTCGGCGGCGTCGGCGTCAGTGGTCAGAGCTAGGATTTTGGCTTCCAACGCTTCATTATCGTGGGCGAGTTGTTCGGCGCGCGCCGTCTGGGAGGCGAGGTCCTGTTGCAACTTTGCTTTTTCCGGCTCAGCGACCGAGGCGGCGTGTGCCGGGGCGTTCGTCAGTTGGGCGGCGGTCGCCTTGAGCAGGTCATTTTCCTTTGATAATTCATGCACCTGTTGCTGCAATTGGGCATAGGCGGCGGCGCTCGCGCCTTCCGGCTGGACGCTCAAGGCCTCCTTAAGCTTGGCTTGCAAGGTTTCGTTTTCGCCCTGGAGCCGGGTAATCTGCCCGTCGAGGGTCGATAATTGGGACTGCCAATCCGCAGGCGTGGGCGGCGGTGCGGTCTTTACAGGCGGCGCATTGGTCGCCGCGACCGGAGGGGTGAGCGCGGCGATCTTTTCCGCCAGGTAATTCAGGCGGTAATTTACAATCATCGGGTTCCAATCCGAATAGACCTGCTGAAATTGTTTCAGTTCGCGTTGCGCCTCAGCATAATCCCCCAGGGCCTGCTTCGGTTGGCCGGCATTCAAGCTCGCGTCGCCCTGTTGGATCAGCACATAAATGATCACGTACTGGTCATCGGGGCTTTGCTGGCCGCGGACAACGGGTATCGCCAGAAAGAAAGCGATGAGCAGAGCGGCGAAATATTTCATTGTGGCAAAATAATGAATCACCATCGATTTGGCAAAGGTTCAATTAAATTCTCGCTTTTTACACCGCAAAACACTAAACCGGTTCGAGCCTATTTGACGCACGACGAGAAATCTGCAGAGTTGCCGCCGCTATTATACCGGCGTAAGCCGACCTTCCATGGTCGCTGGCGGCGTGGCCGGAACCATCGGCGCGCAACGGGCCGCGAAGGTTGTGCGCTTTTTGCCACAGTCGATCCTGGAACAGTATTTTCCCGAAATCGTCGTTACCGTCAAACGGGCCGTAATCCGCGCCTCTCTTTCAGCTACTGATACGAACACATGAAACTCGCCAACTCCATCCTCCTGGTCCTGCTGCTGCTGGCCATTCTCGCCGTGGAACTCACTTTGTATCGCACGAAGAAAGCCCGGCACATTCAGGAAAACCCGTCCTTCAGTCCCGCCGAGTTGCGATGTGACGAACTGAAAAATCCAGAAGGGGTTGATTTCCCAAAACCGGCCTTTAGCTGGATACTGCCTGCCGCGCAGGGCCGCCAACAAGCTGCTTATGAAATCCTCATTGCATCATCCACGAACTCCCTGGACCGGAACGTCGGTGATAT
>DASYZW010000362.1:0-4728 GCA_035945915.1 Verrucomicrobiia bacterium
AACACGCCCGTCAGAAAGATCTTATTGCCCACGAATTGAGAAGCCACCGCGGCCAGCTCGGTAAAGTTAATTTGACCTGTCGTTCCCCAAATCAGGGCGATGCCAAAAACCATGAATGCGGAGGATAACGCTCCGATGATGAGATACTTTACGCCGGCCTCCAAAGACGAAAGCTTCCGCCGCTGATAACTGACCAGCACGTAAAACGTCACGGTAATCAGTTCGATGGAGACAAACAACATTGCAAAATCATTCGAAGACGCGGCGAAAAGCATCCCAGCCAGGGCAAAAACAACCAGGGAATAAAACTCAGGGACGCTAGAGAGGATTTTCTCTGAAAATTCCGACGCCAAAAACAAAACGAGGATTGCTGCCACCAGGAAAAATCGTTTAAAGAAAATGGCCATTGAGTCCTGGACAAATGCCCCGTTGAAGGCCGTGCCCGTCGGCGCGTCATTTCCCAATAGCGTCAGGAGCATGACACTCAAAGCGGCGATTGCCAGGTAAGCCAGGGCTTTTTTACGCTGCGTCGTCACTCCAAAAAAAAAGTCCGCCAGCATCAGGACGATGCCCAGGGCAATTACCCAAATTTCCAAAGTCATCAAAGAAGCGTTCATTGATTTTCGAATGCTGCCTGGCGGTTGTCTGCCGACGCCGCCTTAAAGCCGGCCGGCGCGGCTTTGATATTTGAAATCGGCCCGGTGGCCGTCGCCAGGTCCGAATTTTCACGAATCGTGACGGCTGCCGGAGGTTGCTGGTAGATTGAAACGATTTTATTCACGTCCGGCACAATTTGGTTCGTCAGCAGTTTTGGAAAACAACCAAAGACGAACAGAGCGGCGAGCAGGAGCGCATAGGGCAACTTGCGCCACAGACCGGCGTCATCCAGACTGGAAAACCTGGCCGGGACCGGGCCGTGCAAAACAGTCCGAACGGCGCGGGTCATGTATATGCCGCCGATCACCAGTCCTCCCCAAACTGCCAGCACCGTAACCGTCGGGAATACCTTCCAGGCTCCGAAAAAGACGGTGACTTCGCCCACGAAATTGGCAAAACCGGGCAACCCGCAACCCGCCATCGCCGCCATAATCAGGGCCGTGCCGATAAAATGCAACGGCCGGCACAAGCCGCCGAGCTCAGCCATTTGAAGGGTACCCGTGCGTTGATAAATGAATCCACTCAGGGCAAACGTCAGAGCCGCCAGGAAACCGTGCGCGACCATGATGAAGACGGCCCCGGTCACGCCGACCAGGTTCAAGCTGGCAATTCCCAGAAAAATAAAGCCCATGTGCGCCACGCTGGAATTGCCAATCAGCAAATTCAAGTTGCGTTGGCGCATGGCCACCCAGCCAATGTAAAGGATATTGCCCAGGCAGAGCCAGGAGAGAATGTTCATCCAACTTTGAGCCGCCTCCGGCATCAACGGCAAAGCGATTCGAATCAAACCGTAAAGGCCGAACTTTTTAAGGACGCCGGCATGAATCATGGCCGTTGGCGAAGGCGCCGAACCGTAGCCGAGCGGCGCCCATGAATGAAACGGCCAAAGCGAAACCAGAATTCCAAATCCAAACAACAGCAGCGGGAAGACAAAATTTTGCGCGTGGATGGAAAGCGGGTTGGCTTTCACATAGCTGATCATTTGTGGAATATCGAAGGTATTGGCCCCGGATTTGACGTAGAGCCCGATGATTCCAAGCAAAGCCAGCAGAGCGCCGATGCTCAAATACAGGGTGATTTGAAAAGTCGCATAGTTCTTGCGCTCGCCCCGGCCCCAGACTCCAATCATGATGAACGTGGGGACCAGCGCGAACTCGTGCAGGAAATAAAAGAAAAACAAATCGAGCGAAGCAAACGCGCCGAGGATGCCTCCACTCATAATCAGCAACAGGATGTAAAATTCCTTTTCCCGCGATTGGATTTCCCAGGAACAGAGCGCGGCGGCAAATGCCACAACGGCGCCCATTAAGATCAGTCCCACATTCAATCCATCCACTCCCACGTGATAACTGATGCCTAATGAGTCCACCCAGGGAATATTTTGATCAAATTGATACCCGTTGAATCCTGGCACAAACTGCCAGAACATCTTGATGGCCAGGAGCATGGAAACGAACGTCCCGACGAGCGCGATAAACCGGATGATGACGCGGTAATTGCGCGGCACAAACAGCAGCACCAGCGCCGCGATCAACGGAGAAAGAAAAATGTCAGTTAAAATGTGCATCTATTTCAAAACGAAATACAGGGCTGCCGCCACTCCTAACACGAAGAGGAAGGCATACGTCTGGAGATTGCCGGTCTGCAAAAAGCGCAGGCCGCGTCCGGTCAGGTCGGCGCCGCCGCGGATGAACCCGATGCACAACCCCTCAACCAGCCAGCGATCAATCCAATCCGCGACCGCTGCGATAAAGTCATGAGCCCGGACAAAAGTAGCCTCGTAAATCTCGTCGAAATAAAATTTATTTCTCATGGCCGTTGCCAGGCCGCCCAGCTTTTCAGGTAACGGATCTTTTTCCGAATTTGCATAGAGCGCGTACGCGCAGGCCAACCCGATCAGAAACGCAAGAATTCCAAGCGACGCCGCCACCGGCGAATGTGTAAAGGGCTCAAAAAGCCCCGAGGCAAAGCCGGCGGACTGCGATGGTTCGCCCGAGAAAATCCGGTTGTATACTCCTTCGACTCCGATCAACCCGCCGACGAACGCGAAAACCGCCAAAACAATCAACGGCAGCGTCATGACCAGCGGCGATTCGTGCGCATGCGACGCAATTTCAGATTTTTCTTTGCCGCAGAAGACAACAAAGAAAAGCCGGAATGTATAAAAGGTCGTCAATCCGGCAATAAAAACACCGTCCGCAAAGAGCAAGTAATTGTGCTGGGCGAGCGCCTGCGCGAGTATGCTGTCCTTGCTATAAAAGCCGGAAAAAGGCCAAATACCCGAAAGCGCCAGGCCACCGACAAGAAACGTCACAAACGTAATTGGCATTTTCTGCCGCAGAGCGCCCATTTTCCAAATGTCCTGCTCGTGATGCAGCGCGATGATGACCGAGCCTGCGCTCAAAAATAGAAGGGCCTTGAAAAAGGCGTGGGTCGTCAAATGAAACATGGCAGGGGTCTGCCCGTGCAGGCCGACCGACATCACCATGTAACCCAATTGCGAGAGCGTGGAATAAGCAATGATACGTTTGATGTCGTTTTGCTGCACAGCGATCACCGCCGCCAGCAACGCAGTGAAACCGCCTATGTAAGCGATCACTTCCAGAGCCGGTGGATTGAGCAAAAAGAAAATGCGACACAACATGTAAACACCCGCCGCGACCATGGTGGCGGCGTGGATCAATGCGGACACCGGCGTCGGGCCTTCCATTGCATCCGGCAACCACACGTGCAGAGGAAATTGGGCCGATTTGCCCACCGCGCCGCAAAAAATAAGCAGCCCGGCGATGGTGGCGGACGCTCCGAGAGCCGCCGGATTTTGCGATAACAGGCCCTGGAGGGAGGAAAAGTTCAAAGAACCGAGCAATCCCCAAACCATGAGTATCCCCAGCAAAAAGCCGAAGTCACCCAACCGATTAACGATGAACGCTTTCTTCGCGGCGTCCCCGGCGCTGGGCTTTTCAAACCAGAATCCGATCAGCAGATAGCTCGATACGCCGACCAATTCCCAAAAAATAAACATCTGGATAAAGTTATTGGCCAGTACGATGCCCAGCATCGAAAATGTGAACAGGCTTAGCTTGGCGAAAAACCGCGCCATCCCGCTGTCATCGTGCATGTAACCGCGGGAATAAATATGGATGGCGCCGCCCACCCCGGTGACGATCAGGAGCATCATCAGGCTCAACGGATCCAGCCTCAGGCCAAAATCAATATTGAGTCCATCCACGAACAACCATTGGCGGACGGATTCACCGCCGGCGGGTTGCCAGCCATTCGCATGGATAAAGACGATCGTCAGAATGAAACCGGCGACGATTGCCCCAATAGAAATGAAGCTGCTGAGGTTCTTGCAGCGCAATGTAAACAGCGTAATAAAGACCGCTGCCGCAAGCGGCATAAACAGGACCAACCAGGGTAAAAGTTCGAGTTTCATCCTTTATAATTTCATCGAAGTCAAATCTTCGACGTGGGCGGACTGCCGCCGGCGATACAGGGCTACAATGAGGGCGAGGCCTACGGAAACTTCCGCCGCAGCCACCGTGATAATAAAGAATACCAGGACTTGACCGTCCAATTTATTGTTGAAGCGGGAAAAGGCGACGAGCGTCAGGTTCGCGGCGTTGAGCATCAGTTCCAAAGACATGTAGATCACGAGCAAATTGCGCCGCATCACCACGCCGAGGAGGCCCAGGGCGAAAAGCAGAAAGCTAACGGTCAAATATTGTTCGAGTCCGATTTGCATTTTAATCAAGGTTCTTTTTGCTTAGCAAAATAACGCCCACCATCGCCACCAGCAGCAGCACGGAAACAACTTCAAACGGCAAAACATAATTGGTGAACAACAATTTTCCCAATTCATTCGTGCCGCCCTCCACGTGGGGCTGTGAATCCGAATTAAACAACGTTGCGCCAAGGCTCTTCAAAAATATCGTCAGGATGGCGCCCACGGACACTGCGCCCGCGAACAAGCCATAGATTTTTATTCTCCGCAACGCTTCAGCTTTTAAATCCAGCAACATGATGACGAACAAAAACAGCACGATCACCGCGCCCGCGTAAACCAATATC
>DASYZW010000363.1:0-8725 GCA_035945915.1 Verrucomicrobiia bacterium
TTGAGTTGATCGCCGTCAAAGTCAAAACGCACGCCGCCAGGACAAGCCATGCCGCGAAGAAGGCGATTGCCCGTGAGCGATTCGTTAACACGCAATACACGTTCCTTCAGCCTCATGCAGTGCATATTGGCGGTCACGAAAGCCACGTCGGTGCAAATCGCGCCGATATCAGCGATGTGATTGTAGAGCCGCTCCAGTTCGAGACAAATCGAGCGCAGAAAGCGGGCGCGCGGCGGCGCTTCCACGCCCGCGACGTGTTCGACTGCGTGGCAAAACGCCACGGCATGCGCGAAACTGGAATCCCCGGAAATGCTTTCGGCCAGGCGGACGCAATGCGGCAACGGCAAATTTTCAAAGAGTTTTTCCGTGCCTTTATGCGTGTAAAACAAACGCAATTGTAAATAAAGGACCGGCTCGCCCGCGACGCTGAAAAGAAAATGTCCCGGCTCGATGATGCCGGCATGGACCGGGCCGACCGGCACTTGAAAAACTCCTTCTCCTTCAACCATGCGAAACTTATGCCGTTCGCCCTGAAATGGCGGCAATTGTGTTCGAAGATCAAAATCTTCGCGGAGCGGATAGACCTCCGGCCAGTCGTCATGGAGCACGCAGCGGCGTGGGTTCGGATGTCCCACCAGCTTGAGGCCAAACAAATCCTGAATTTCGCGCTCCTGCCAACTTACCGCGGGAATGGCGTTCGTAAGCGAGGCAAATTCTGGTTTGTCCGGCGATACCGGCGCCCGCAGAATGATGAAACCATGCGCCGCATCAATCGAGAAAACATAATATAGATGAAATGCGTTGCTGGTTTGCCGCGCATCGTCGGCAAACAGGCTTACGAGGCGCGCATTCCACTGCCGGCACAGGTCCGCGGTGAAGGCCGCAACTAAATCCAATTTCGCGTGGATATATATTTCGTTTGCGCGCGGCGCATGAACAGCCTCGAGTCGACGATGAAATCGTGTCTGTAAATCGGCGAGAATCGGCAACAGACCGGTTGAAACATTCATGTTGAGCCTCCGAGAATCTGAGCGGATTGTTGCACCAGGCGATAAAGCGGCGCCGGCAACCAGAAGCCAAGCACAATCACCACTGCCGAGACCGAGATCATCGCGCCAAGTTTCCACGGGCATTCGTCAACCCGTTGCGTCGTTGAAGCTTTGAGAGGATTGCCGTGCGGCGCGCCCAGATTCATTTTCGCCACGTGCATAAGAAAACCGGCGAAAATCGTCACCAGGCCTGAGATGAACAGGAGCGCCATCCAGCCATGATGGGCCGCCAGCGCCGCGCTCAATATAATGAACTCGCTTTGGAAAATGCTGAATGGCGGCACTCCAATTAGCGCGAGTGTCGCCAGCATGAAAAGACCTCCCGTCCACGGCAGGGCAGGGACGACGCCGCGCACGCACCGGATATACGGCGTGGCAAAATGCTGCTGCACATTGCCGGCGCAGAAAAACAGCAGTGGCTTGGTGACGCCGTGAAAAATCATGTGCAATGCCGCGCCCAGCGCGCCGAGCTTGCCGCCAAATCCCAGCGCGGCGGCCATGATGCCCGCGTGGTCAATGCTTGAATAGGCAAGAATGCGCCGGAAATTTCTTTGCGCCAGAATGAAGGGCGCGGCAACCAGGATGGACGCGACGCCGAAACCCGCCAGTAATTTTCCGGGAAATTCAGGGCCAAGACATTTTACCGCCAGAACATCAAAGCGCGCGATCGCATACACGGCGCAGTTGACGAAGGCTGTGCCGAGCAACGCGGCTGTTGGCACGGGCGCCTCTGAATACGCGTCCGGTTTCCACGTGTGCATCGGAGCAAGGCCGGCCTTGGTGCCGTACCCGAGCAGCACCAGAACGAACGCCAAGCGCATCGCCTTCGGATCGAACTTGCCCGCGATGCCCGCCAGCGTGCTCCAGTTCATACCGTGTTGCGTTTCATTGCCGAGCACGTTGACGGACGAATAATAAGTGAGAATCGTGCCGAACAACGCCAATGAAATGCCAATGCTGCCGATAATGATGTATTTCCAGCCGGCCTCGAACGAAGTCTTTTGGTTGTAAAACGTGACGAGTAGAACGGATGCAAGCGTAGAGCCTTCAATGGCAACCCACATAATGCCGAGATTATCGGCCAACGGCACCAGCAACATCACGGCGACGAACATCGGCGTGAGCGCATAGTAATGGCGCAATTGCGCTTCCGTAATTTTACCCGCGCGAATATCGGCGCGAAAATGACCAACGGAATACATCGCGCAAGCCGGTGCGATAAAAGCCGTAAGTCCAACGACCAGCGCACTCAAGGCGTCCGCGCGCAGAAAACCGCCGAGCGCCGCAACCGCGCCTTGTGATAAAACATCCGCACCCAGCTTTAATGCCAGCGGCGCGAGTGCGACGAAGGCCAGCAAATTCAATCGTTCACACGATTTACGCGAGGGCGCGACGAGGCATAGTAAACCAGCAACGAATGGAATGAGCGGAAGTAGAATCAGCGTCATGGTTTTCCTCCAATGATTCCGGCAGCCTGGCGGATGCCTTGCAGCAATGGCGCGGGCAGCCAGACGCTGAAAACCAAAAGTGTGCCCAGCAACAGCGCCATTGCGGACGTCCCGGCAAACGGGGAGGCGTCGGTTTCATTGTCACGCCCGCGTTTCCGCGCGCCGGGCAAAATGCGCGTGAGTTGCTGAAGGATGCCGCAAAATGACGCAATCAGGGCAATCAGAACCATTACGCTTACTGTGGTTTTGCCCGCCGCAATGCCCCCACTAATGACGGTCAGTTCGCTAAAAAATAATCCAAACGGCGGCAGGCCCATTGCCGCGACAGCGGCTAATCCCATCAGCAAAGCGGTGACCGGCAGCACTTTCACGACACCGGGGCCAATAATCCGGAATTCAAGTGAGTGAAAGGTTTGGTGAATGTTTCCCGCCGCAAAAAACAAAACCGGTTTTGTCAGCGCATGATAACCCATGTGCAGCAACGCGCCGAAAATGGTGATCGGCGTGTTCATGGCAATCCCGGCGCAAATGAGACCAACGTGTTCGAGGCTCGAATAGGCAAGCATCCTTTTGAGGTTGCGCTGCACAAGGATGAATGGCGGGGCCAAAAACATTGAAGCCAGTCCAAACCCCAGCAGCAAATGACGGCTAAAGCCGGAACCGAGGCACGCGCTCGTGAGAATATGAAAACGCAGCAATGCGTATATGGCAACCTTGAGCGACACGCCCGACAACATGGCGCTGGTCGGCGAGGGCGCTTCGCTGTGCGCATCAGGAAGCCACGTGTGCATGGGCGCGAGGCCCGCCTTGGCGCCGTAACCGATGAGTGCCAGGACGAACGCCAGCTTGATGAGGTGCGGATCGAATTGAGGCGCCATCGTCATCAACTGTGACCAGTTGAAACTGGGCAGTCCCTGTGGATTATTTTTGCATGCTGCGGCATAAACCAGGACCGTTCCAAGCAGCGCCAATGCAAGGCCAACACTGCCGAGCATGACGTATTTCCAGGCCGCTTCGAGCGATGTTTTGCGATTGTAAAGCGCTACCAGCAGCACGCTTGACAGGGCTGTGGCCTCAACCGCCGCCCACATGACGCCGAGATTATTTGCGAGCACAACGAGAAACATGCCTGCGCCGAACAACGGCGTGAGCACAAAAAATTCCTGCATGCGACCGCGCGTGACGGCCCCAGCCGCAAGATCCCGTTGAAAATAATGTCCGGCATAAAGAGATGAGGCGAGCGACACCACCGAAATCAGCAGCACCATCCACGCACTCAGGGCATCGGCATAAAAAAATTCATTCCATTGCGTCACGACACCGCGCATGAGCACCTGATGCAATAACACGATACCCATTGCCAGAGTCGCGCCAAATGCGAGCACGCTCAACAGCCACATGATGCGCCGTGGCAACCAAAACAGATTGGCAAGACCGGCGGCTGCCGGCGCAATGAGAATGAACGTCAGAAGCATTTCAACCTTTCAATTGATTAAGCTTGCTGGTGTCCATGGAAGAAAACGTTTCGCGGATGCGGTACGCGAGAATGCCGAGAATCATTACCGCAACCAGCACATCGAAGAAAATTCCGAATTCAACGACAAGCGGCATACCGTAAGTGGTAAGCGCAACGGCGGCCAGCATCACGCCATTTTCCACGGTGAGCAGCGCGAGCACTTGTGAAATGGCTTTCCGACGGTTGATCATCAGGAAAAATCCGGTAAGCACAAGAGTAATGGCAATCGCGAGCGTATTGTTGCCGAGACGTTCGAGCGACGTGAATGGCCGCGCCACGAGATACCCGAGCAATGTAAGACCGCCGCAGACCATCATCGTCGCAGGCGCATTGAGAAGCGGCTCAACTTCCTGAGTAATTTGGATGCGTCGCAACTGACGGTTTAAAAGCCATGGAAGAAAAATAACTTTGCCGATGAAAGTAAGCGTGGCGAGGATATAAACGTGGCTGGCATTGTCGAAAAACGCGACAACACCGGCGATCCCGGCCAAAAGGAATGATTGAATCGCATAGAGCCGGACACTGGTAAACAGCATGGGTTGCACGGCCAGAAGCAGTTGCATGACAAGCATCAACGCCGCCATCAGGGTGATAAGCTGTGCGCCAATTTCCGGGGAAGCAGGGTTCATATCATTGGAACAAGAAGGTGGATAATAACGCCAGGGTTCCAAGGACGAATGCGGCGCTTAATAAATCAGGCACGCGGAACAACCGCAATTTTGCATTGACCGTCTCAACAACGACCACAGCGGCAGCAAGCAGAAGCAATTTAACCGCATAGATCAGCACCCCAATGCCAAGCATGGCGAACGTGCTGGCGGCGGCGATGCCGACGGGAAAAAAAATGTTCACGAGCAGCGTCATCAGGACGAGTTGCTTGATTGATGCGCCCCATTCCATTAGCGCGAGATAGCGGCCCGAATATTCAAGCAACATCGCTTCGTGAATCATCGTCAATTCCAAATGCGTCGCGGGATTGTCCACAGGGATACGGCCCGTTTCCGCAAGCAGCACGATAAAAAGCGCGGCGAACGCCATCACATGAGTCGGATTAAGTGCTTTCCAGGCCGGATTTTGCGCGGCTTGAATGATATGGCTTAAATCGGTTGAACCGGCCGTGATGGCCACAGTGAAAATGGCCAGCATCATGGCAGGCTCCGCGACGGCGGCAATGGTCATCTCGCGGCTGCTGCCCATGCCTCCAAATGAACTGCCGGGATCAAGGCCGCCCAGCGCCAGAAAAAATCTTCCGAGCGCAAGCAGTCCGACGAGCGCAAGCACGTCGCCAAACAAACTCAACGGCGCCCGGGTCGTCACCAGGGGAACGAGTAAGCCCGCCACAAGCGCTGTAAGAAACACGACATAAGGCGCAAACGAAAAAACCCACGAAGCGTGCTCGGGAATCACCATGTCCTTGCGGAAAAATTTGATAAGATCGGAATACGGTTGCCAAATGCGCGCGCCCCGGCGGTTCTGTAATTTTGCCTTCCAGTTCCTGATGCAACCGCTTACCAGAGGCGCAACTAAAAGCAGCAAAATGGTTTGCAGCAGAATATTCGATGGTTCGATGTTCATAACGCAAAAATCAGCAACAGCAGCAGCGTGATGAAAATGTAGATCAGGTACGCCTGAATGCTTCCGGCTTGAAGCGCGCGGAGACGGCGCGAAACCCGCAGCGCGAGACGGTTCAACGGACGGTAAATGCGCGTTTGAAAGATTTCCTCCACGTGGCTTTCAAAGCGCATAGTCGTGGTAAAATATGAAGAGAAATCATATTCGCGCTGCACTTCACGGCGCGGACGGAACAGCGCCTTGAAGATCATCCGAATCGGTTTTGAAAAGCCCGTTGCGGTGTATTCCATTTGCGGGGTCAAGCCCCGCAGTCCGCAGTCCCAGGTAGGGCCTCGCCGGATCTTCGCGCGCGTTGCAAACAGCAGCCACAGCACAAACGGCACGGCCAGCAATGACAATCCCAGCAGAGTGAGGCCGGGCATTGAAATTGAGCCGCCCAAAGTCGTCGCGTTGGAAAGCACCAATCCATTTGCGGCGGAAAGCTGCCCGCTGATTTGTTGGCCGGTGAGTTGTTGCGTCAGCGGATCGAATAGTTTCAGAAAAACAGTCGGGAACAATCCAAGGAAAACGCACGCTGCGGTGAGAATGCCCTGGCCGAGCAGCATGGTGAAGGACGCCTCGTGCGCGTGTTCCGCGTGTGCGCTGCGCGGCTGGGCAAGAAATGTGATGCCAAATGCCTTTACAAAACATGCCGCCGCCAGCGCGCCGGTGAGCGCCAGCATTGCCCCGCTGATCGGGAACATGAGCCGGACCAGGCTCGTAGTTGTGCCGAAACCTTGCAGCAACGATTGGTAAGTGAGCCATTCACTGACGAATCCGTTTAACGGGGGCAGAGCGGAGATCGCCACGGCGCCTGCGAGAAAAAAGAGCGCCGTCCAGCGCATCCGTTTGGCCAACCCTCCCATTTCCTCCATGTTGCGCGTGCGCGCTGAATGCAAAATCGCTCCGGCGCCAAGGAACAATAAGGCTTTGAAAATTGCGTGATTGATCGTGTGATAAAGCCCGGCTATCAACGCCAGTGACGCCAGCAACAGATGGCCCGAATGCAAAAACATCAGCGACGCGCCGAGTCCCATTAAAATGATTCCGATGTTTTCGATGCTGTGATAGGCGAGCAGGCGTTTGAGGTCGTGTTCCATCAGCGCGTATAGCACACCGAGCACGGCGGAGATCGTGCCAATGGCCAGTAGCGTTACACCCCACCAATTCGGCGGCGCACCGAGAAAGTCGAAAACAACTCGAGTCATACCGTAGATGCCGGTTTTGATAATGACCCCGGACATAAGCGAGGAAACATTGCTCGGCGCGACCGGATGCGCGGCCGGAAGCCAAATGTGCAGCGGCACGATTCCGGCCTTGACGCCAAAGCCGGCAAGAAACAGCAGAAACGTGGCGTCGCGTTTGACGGGCGACATAGCATTGCCCAGCGCGTGAAAGCCGTCAAAACCGTAACCACCCGAAGTTTGGAACAGCAATAGGAATCCAAATATCAAACAACCGGTGCCGATGTGGGACATCACGAAAAAAAGCACGCCTGCATCGCGCGTTTCGGCCTTTTCATGCTCGAAGCTGACGAGGCAATATGCTGTCAGCGCCATGATTTCCCAGGCGATGAGAAAGAAGAAGGCGTTGCCTGCAAAAAAAACGAGTGTCGTTGCCAGCAACAATAGGTTGAAGAACGTTCCCAGAATACCCACATTTTTGCGCCCATAAAATCCGCGCGCATATCCGAACGAATAAATGGAGATCGCCAGACCTAGAAATGAAACAATCAACCCGAAGAACGCGCCCAGGGGGTCAAGCCGTACGGTGAATTCCAAATAAGGAACCAGTGAAGTGAACAACTGGAAAGATTGGTTTTTCGCAGTTCCAGTCGCCAAAACTGTCACGCAGGCAATAATGCCGCACGCGGAACCGAGCGTCGCGCAACCGAATGAAAAAAGGTTCGCCGATTTTTCATGGCTCGAGAACAAAAGGCCCGCTGCCGCGCCAAACGCGTAACACAACAGGCACAGATTCAACAACAAAATGGCAAGGGAGGTATCGTCCATAGTCGTCGCATTAACCGGCACACGGCATGCACAATATCCCGCACCGGTTATGTCCGCTCACCATAAATTGCTATTTTTATCCAATTACCGCCTGAAACACTCTGAGCCGGAGATTAATTTCTTCATTTTTGTCTTCATGGCCCTACATTCTGCTGCATGGACGAACCGGTTATTGATCTGCACAGCGACGATTATTTCATGGGCGAAGCCCTCCGGCAGGCCGCGCGCGCGTATGAGGCGGAAGAAACGCCCATTGGCGCCGTCATCGTGCGCGAGGGCCGGATTATCGCGCGCGCGTATAACCAGGTGGAATTGCTTAAGGACGCCACGGCCCACGCCGAAATGCTCGCCCTCACGCAGGCGGAAGAGGCCGTCGGAGACTGGCGCCTGACGGATTGTTCCTTGTACGTCACCAAAGAACCCTGCCCCATGTGCGCCGGCGCCATCGTTCACACCCGCATTGCCCGCGTTATTTTTGGCGCGAGTGATCCCAGGGCCGGCGCGGCCGGTAGCGCCATGAATCTGCTCCAGTTCCCTACCCTAAACCATCGGTGCGCCATCACCAGCGGCTTGCGGGAACCCGAATGCCGCGCCCTTCTCAAGAACTTCTTTGCCGAACAACGGGCAAAACCTTAAATTCCAATAGGCCGTTCAGGGCCATTTTTGCCCTTTTATCAAGTCAAAGTTATGGTACTATAACTTCAATGTATCGCACGCAGGATTTACACGTAAAAGAGATCGTTAGGCTGTTGTCGCCACGCGAATTAAGGGCGCACTCGCCGTCGCAGGAGGCCATCGCCGCGACTGTCGCCCGGAGCCGCGAGCGCATCATCCGCATTCTGCGGCAGGAAGATCCGCGCCTGCTCGTAGTCATCGGGCCCTGCTCCATCCACGAAAAAAAATCGGCCATCGAATATGCCGAACGCCTGAACGCCTTGCGCAAGGCCTACGCTGACCGCATGGAAATTGTCATGCGCGTTTATTTTGAAAAGCCCAGGACGACGATCGGCTGGAAAGGATTGATCAATGACCCCCATTTGGACGGCTCGCAGGACATTGAAACCGGGCTCAAAATCGCCCGCGAAATCC
>DASYZW010000364.1:0-13035 GCA_035945915.1 Verrucomicrobiia bacterium
TTTGGGGTTCACCAATAATCCCGGTCCGGCGGCGGAGTTTGGTTATTCGATAAACGCCACGTTGACGAATTTCAGTGGCGATCCACGGTTCAATGGAACCGCAAATGGTTATGATTGGATGGGGCCGAATTTTTCCGGAAACCCCGAATTTTTTGCGGGTAATAAAACGGCAAATACCATCGCATCTGCAAATAATATTTTTCGCGCCGGCGCGGGAACGAATACATTTCAGATTATATTGGACACAAGAGGCGGCACTAATTGGGTTGCTGCCGGTTGTATCAATGGCGTGGGAGTGAACGGCACTTTTACCTATCCGGCTAACTTATACGCTCAGGTCACGAACCTCACGACAGTTGGGATTAGTCAAAACGGCACTGCGAGTGATCCCTCTGCCATCCAGTATCAATCATTTGTGCTTGAGACCACGCTGAAGCCTTTTATTGTGGGACAGCCTGCCGCGAACACGATTGCGTCCGGTCTTGGCAGTTGGACGAATTCGGTGACGGTGCTGGCTGATACGAATGGCGGCCCGCTCTCCTACCAATGGTACGCCAACGGAGCCGCTCTCATGAATGGTGTAAATGGGGTGAGCGGGGCCAATACCAATGTCCTGACGATCAATCCAATCACCCCCGCGAATCAATTCACTAATTATTATCTTATTGTGAACAATAACGACGGGGCGGCTACGAGCAGCCTGGCGAGCGTGACGGTTTTAGAAAATCCGGTGATCACGCTTCCAGTCAATCCTTCCAATTCAATCACCCTGTTCGGTGGATCGGGCGGCAATGTCGGTTCAAGCCCCACCTTCACGGTTTCCGCGATTGGCGCGCCGTCTTTGGACTATCGGTGGTACACCAATGGCGTGGAGGCGGGCGGGACGGCTTCTTTCAATGCCAGCTCCTCCAGCGTCTCGTTTACAAACTTGCAGGCGACTGGTCCAACCAACATTTCTTGTATAGTGTCCAACGGCTTTGGCGAGGTCACCAACACCTGGTATCCGACTTACGTTGCAACGCCAATCGCGGCTTTTCCTCAAGCGGTCCTGGGTGCCATGCCGTTTGATTTCTGGCGGCTTAATGAGTCGGATAACGGCGCCGGCAACAAGGGAGCCGTTTCCTATGATTACCAGAGCGGTAACAATGGTGTTTATACTAATATGGATCTCGGGCAGACCGGATATGACCCGTCGGAACCGGCTGAGACTGCGGCCCTGTTTGGGACGTTTTCCGCACAGTATAGTTATGATGGACGAATTCACGGTGTGGATTTTGCCGCGGTCAGCGGATCAAACGCGGAATTTTCGGTGGAGGCGTGGGCCGAGGGCTTTGCGGATAATGCGGGCTCCCCGGTTGTCACTGAAGGCACGTTTAACTCAAACGAAGAATTCGGACTGGGATCCTCCACGAATGTAACAACATTGTATCAATTTTATGTTCGTGCCGCCAACGGCACTCTCTATAAAGCTGTCTCGTCCATACCTGTAAATGACTTTACCTGGCACCATCTCGTGGGAGTTTGTGATCAAGCCAACGGTATTGTGAAGCTTTACGTCGATGGCCAGTTGGCTGCCACGACAAAGATCCCATCCGGGGCCGGTATCATAGAAGCTTCGGCGCCATTGACCATCGGAGCGGGAATTGCAGCCTCCCAGGCAGACTACGGCACCTCCTCGGCGCTTGAGTTTGATGGCTACATTGACGATGTGGCGACATATAAATATGCCCTCTCTCCGGCGCAGGTCGTAAATCACTATTCGGCGGTGTCCGGAAACTTTGTTCCCGTTAGTTTCACAAGTCCGCCGCAGCCGTCGGGCACTTTCTCCTATTTGGCGAACCAGCCTTTGACAATTCCGATGACGGCTATCGGTACGGGTCCGTTAGGTTTTTATTGGACTAACGTAACCGTTGGAGGTGTGATCGTTTCGGGGCAAACCAACGTCTCCGGAGGCCTGGATGCAACCCTGGCAATTCCAAATGCTTCCGCCGGGCTGAACGGAGATCAGTTGGAACTGGTCGTCACCAACGCCGGCAGTTCCACCAATATGTTTGTCACTTTATTCAACCCGCCCGCGCCAAAAACGGTGGACTATACCAGCACTGTTCTCTATTCCAACCTCTTCCTGAGCAGTTACGGTGGAGGAGGGTGGTCAATTGCCGGGACCGAACCAACGGTGGAGAACGTCCTGGTTGGCGCCCCCGACAGTGTGTGGATTGATTCATTGGGAACCAACGACGTTGGCGCTCTGCAGGCCAACGGCATTGTCGGCTCAACCTTGCAAGATAGTTGGACTCTGCCCTTCACGCCGCAAGCCGGCTATATTTACACGCTGTCCGCTACCGAAACGTTCCTCGGCGCTCCAAGCAGTTGGGTGGCCCTGGGTTTTTGTCAAAATATCGTGACGAACGGGACTGTCGGTGTCACCGGGAAGATCAATGGCGGCTCGGCCAGTCCCAACGGTATTGATTGGATACTTTGGCAACAGAATGGAAGCGTGCAGTATTTTGCGACTGGCACGGCAAATCTTGCTGGTACGGCCACGGCCACTAATGGCAACGTTTCCCATACCGTGTCGGTTGTATTGAATACGACTGGTTCCGTTTGGACCTGCTCTGCTTTGATTGATAACCATGCAACGTCGGCAGGATCATTCAGCCCCACGAATATCGCCGGTATTATCATTGCTCAAAATAGCACGGGTGGGGCGAATACGAATATTCAATGGAACACCTTGATGTTGACTCAAACGGCGCCCGGAGGTGTTCCGCCTAACCTCGTACCTCCGTCGCCGCCAACCAACAGCATCACGTTGAACAACCAAACCGTGGCGCTCAATGCAACGGTCTTTGGATCGGCGCCCATGGGCTATTACTGGATCAACAACTCCACGATTATCGCTTCGGGTGTGACCAATACTCCCAATCCGGTTACTCCAAATAACGCGGCGCCGATTTCTGCCAACCTCAGCGTGCCCGCCGGCAGTCTGGCTGTCGGTACGCTGGATTTGGTGGCAACGAATGCTTACGGCACCAACATCACCTCAATCTCGTTGGTAAATCCAATTAATACCAACCCGGCGCCCATCAACATCGGAGAGACAAACGGCAACCTCTCCTTGAGCTGGCCGGTTGATCATACCGGCTGGACGTTGCAAGCCCAGACAAACGGCGTCAGTGTCGGCCTCAGCACCAATTGGGCAACGGTGAGTGGCTCGACCGCCACCAACGTCGTTATTGTGCCAATAACGCTAACCAACGGAACTGTGTTTTACCGCCTGATATATCCATAATATCAATTGGAATAGTTCAAGTTGTGAAGAGAGTCAAATGGTAAGTTGTAATAGCACAGCCCGGCACGAAGCCGTGCAAATGTTGCAAACGAATTATCCTATGAAAAAGACCGGTACTTTGCACAATGAATCAAGGAGCGCGAGCACCGCCGTCTCGCGCGGTTTCACGCTGATCGAGCTGCTGGTGGTTATTGCCATTATCGCCATTCTAGCGGCAATACTAATGCCCGTCCTAAGTAAGGCGCAGGAACGCGCCAGGCGCATCACCTGCCTGAATAACCTAAGGCAAATAGGTGTGGGCGCCCTGGTCTATGCCAATGATAACGAGAATTACGTGACGCCTGCCGACCTGAACTTATATTCAGTCCAATTCAACCCCGGTTCCCCTTCCTTTGCCGCCTGGAAAGACGTAGGAGCACCCATTACGAACGGTACCGGGGAGAGTGTATGGACCTGTCCCAATCGTCCGGGCAAGCCTTATTTTAACGGAGCCCAATATATCATAGGCTATCAGTACTATGGCGGAGTAACCAACTGGATCAATAACCTCGCTTCGTCCGGTCATACTTCCGATAGTCCAGTCAGGATTACTACATCAAAACCTGGCTGGATGTTGTGTGCCGAGTTAGTGGCCGAACCGGGCGGACTTAATAATACCTGGTATTATCCGGGTATGCCGCCTACTGGTGACTGGGGTGCCCTGCCTGCACATACGGATAATGGGCATGCAAATACTCCCGCGGGTGCCAACGAGGTATTCATTGACGGTTCAGCCCGATGGATCAAGGCTTACGGCAAAATGTATTTCTTTCACTCGTGGGGCGGCATAAACCGCACTCTATTCTTTTATCAGGAAGACCCTGATTCGTATTGGGCGCCTCGAATTGCGACAGCGGGCATACTGGCCGGGGTATCCAGCGGTGCTAAATTTAACTAGACGGATTGCCGGGTGAAGTTATCCCATGGAATAGGGGACCAATCTGCGGCCCGACTGTCTCATCCTCGCGTCGATATCATGTTGGGTAAAATCCCAATATTGGCTCGCTCACCTAAACAGGCGATAGCGAATGGCGGCCCCCCGCGTTATTTTAACCCGCGAAATCCACATATGAGTGACATGCTATATCGGGCATCGGGAAAAATATCGGCTGAGGCGCTCAACCCCAAAAGTTTGAAGCAACCAAAATCGCGGCCAATGAAATCCATTATGACCCTTAAAGTCAAAACAGCTAGAAGCGGATTTTGCGTTCGGTGCGGCGCGCCGGCGCATATTCATTCTCGGGGAATGCGCGCCGGGTCGCCTTCGATTTATTGCTCGCGTCATTTGTTGGAACAGCGGAAAAAAAATCGCGCGCGAGCGGCGTTCAACCGGTGGATCCAGGCCGGCGGCGATCCCGCGGCCTGGGCGGCGGTCGCCGCGTGGAGGGCGGAAGAACCGACCGAATTCCGTTTCGAGAACTTCGGCAGGAACCGATTGGCGTTTAAATAAAAGCAAACTCGCGACGAAATCAATTCAGCAGAAATATGAATGTAATTTACCGGAATGTTACTGGCCGGAATGATGGCGGTGTTCTGCTGCTCGATTGGCAATGCCCAAACCAGCTTTTCCAACGGGCTGATAGGAGTGCTTTAGTTTAAAAAAGGTAACTTCCGTATGATTGCAAGTGACTTGCCTCCGACTGATTCTCGCGAAGTTGGAAAATTCTCCATGATATTCACAAGCCTTAAAAGCGGCGCCTTCACACTCATTGAGTTGCTGGTGGTGATCGCCATCATTGCGATATTGGCGGCCATATTGTTGCCGGTGCTCGGGGCGGCCAGGATTCGCGCCATGACGGCCACCTGCATCAATAATCAGAGCCAATTGGCCAAGGCCTGGGTGATGTATGCCAGTGACAACAACGATTACACACCCGGCAACCTTTGGCAGGATGAGGAAGCCTGGACGACGCATACCAATGAGAATTGGGTATCCGGATGGGAAGACCCGACCGGAGCTTCGCCAAACGGTTCCGCTGGTTCGGGAGATGCCGATAGCACCAATACCACTCTATTGGTAAGCCCGATGTACAGTACCATTGCTCAATATACAAGCGGGCAGCCGGGAATATTCCAGTGTCCGGCGAACATCGTTGAGGTCCGGCAATATCCGGCTTCTAAACTTGTTCGCACTGTTTCCATGAATTCCTGGGTGGGATACAACCGGACGAATGATTCCGGTTTTGCCGGTTACAAGGTTTATACAAAGCTTACCACGATGACAGGAGGGATTGGGCCTTCGGATGTTTTCGTGTTTATTGAGGAGCGGGGCGAAAGCATCGATGACGGGTTGTTCCTTGTCCCCCCTCCCGCGGCTGGCGCAACCACAGTTAACAACATGCCGAGCGGCAATCATAATGGCGTTGGAGTGCTTGGGTTTGGCGATGGGCACGTTGAACAACATCGCTGGCTGGGTTTGGGGGCGAACTGGAACACGAGTTACCCGAATTGTAATATTACCGCGCATCAACAAGCGCTCTGCGCCAAATGGGCAAATCCCATTGGAACTGTTTCACAAAGAAGCATGGGCGACCTGGGCTGGATGGAATCACATGCAACCTGCCATAATTGATTTGCGCCGCCTCGCTGTGTCGCTGAATAATCCGGAGGGATAACTTCACGATCGAAATTGGGTTCTATCCTTATGAAATTTGTTTGTAACATTTTGGCTTTAGCGGGCGCTGGTTTGCTTTCATTCCAATTGAATGCCCGGAGCTTCTCGATGGCCCCGGTCACCGGTTCATCAAATTCGGCGCATGCCACGAGCTTTGATCTTCAAGCGGATGTTCCGGGGAAAGTTGAGTTTTTTGGCTCCGCCAGCGCTGATTTGTATTCCAGGGAAATCGCCGACTCGTTTCAAGGCGTGCTTGACCGTGATTACGTGTCCAGGCCGGACGGCAAATTTCCCGCCGGCTTCCTGAATGCGTCGCCGGTCGGGCAACCCTGGTACGGCACAATGTGGACGCGCGACGCCGGCACGTTCATGCGTGAATTGGTTTTTTGGGGCGATTACCAGCACGCCTGCCAGGTGGCGCAGTGTATCATGGATCTGGTCGGCACGAACAATGACGGTTTCATTGAATTTCCCCGTTTTCTTGATCCACAAAAAGGGCCCCAGAGCGGCTCGGAAATGGATGGCCAGGCCGCGTCGATTATTTCCATGGTGGCGCTTTGGCAGCGGTTGCCCGCGCAGGACCCATTCCGCGCGCGGCTTTATCAGTTCCTGCACCAGCAATCCTCGCCCGTTCGGGATATTCATTATTTGCTTCAGCAGGGCCCGCTTATTCCGGGCTCGGGCGAATTTGGCGGCGGCAAGGGCCATGACGACTATAACGTCATCCAAAACAATTTGTGCGCCTTGGCCTTGTTGAGCGCGGCCGGCATGGAAGACGAGGCCGGCGACCATGCGACCGCAAAGGAATGGCGCGCGAATGCCGCGACATTGTTTGGCCGGATTGAAAAATACCTCGTGAATGACCGGGGCGCCTGGATTTGGGGGATTGATATTAAAACCCTGAAACCAAACCGGAATGATATGGACAGCGCCGCCCGGTCCGGAGGCGGCGGGCTCAACGGGGTGCCTTGCATGTCCGCGGATGTGCTCGGATTCGATCCGTCAGCTTGGCCGTGGCAGGGAGCGGTGACCAACGGCGAAAACACGTTTAACGATCTGTACGCTTTTCCCTTGCGTAAAGAGCAGTTTGAGAAATACGGCATTTGGACCCAGATGAATTTCACTCACAAAGGCCTGCTAACCAGCCCATCCTACGGCCAGGGTTACGCTCTGCAGGATATGTTGCTGTTCGATAAATTATCCATGGCGGGGCGCGGCCTGGACTTTTTGGCGCAGACGACCTACAAATCGCCGGACATGGTTTTTAGTTTGAATGAATATCATTACGACCGGCTTTCGCCCTACTATTTTTATGAGCGGATGTACTCGCCGGATGCCCGGGGACAACTGGAACTGACGGCGGGTTGCGGCCCGCTGAACCTCGTCAATGTTGCCGAGCCGCTCAAGGTCGCGCGCATGATGGCAGGCGTCGATGACACCTCCTTGAATGAAGTCCGGATCATTCCCCGACTTCCTCCGTCATGGTCGGGGTACCATATGAAAGACTGGCCCATTCTCACGAGCCGCGGCGTGGTGCGGGCTGATATTTCTTTTGTGCGGCGCAATGGGGTGGTAAATTTTGTCCTTCATGTCAAACATGGCGGCGCAATCCCGAGGTTAGCCGTGCGTCTTCCGGGTAAAAATGAAATGATTTGGAAATATCAAGATAATGTCGAAAAATTTGAATCTACATCCTCGGTTCTTTAAAATCCTTTCGTTCTGCATTTTTTTGCTGTCAGGGGTCCCTTTATTCGCGCAGTCGGCCACCGATACGGCCTATTGGGCCGTCCCATTGTCCAAACGTTCAACGAATGCCCCGGTCGTTAACCGCTATGGCGTTCCTTTCATTCGGGACACTTTGCGCGTTCAGCATAATCGACCGGCGCGAGTGATGGTCGGCGGCACGGCGAAGCGAATCTATTTCCTTGGCATGACCGATACCGCCCAGCCGCACAGTTGGACAAATCTGCATGAGGGATACGCGCGGCGATATTTTTTCGGAGATGAAATGGGGTCGATTCGGCTGGACTACGCCGACGGCTCGGCGCAAACGTTTCCGCTCGTATTCGGCGAAAGTCTTTGGTGGGGCGCCATCTTTTACACCAACCCCGCGCCTTATTTTACCGACGCGGATTTTCGAAAGTCATTGAAGAAGAGTTTGCGGCTCTATCCAGCCGCGCCGGTGAGTGACGGAAATTATGTTGCCGTCATAATTCCGAAGGCGTGTGAAATGAAAGATATCGTGGTGAAAGATTCCCCGGTAAAAGCGGGCGTTCCAAACATTTCCGGCATAACCATCGAATCCGGCCCGGGCGAAAAAATTCCGGAAGGTGTCGAATTGCCGGGCGGTCCGCTGGCATCGGATTTCGCAAAATTTGTGGCTGAGAAACCGTTGTGCGAATCGGGAGCGGAGGCGAAGAGAAATCAAGCGGCGCTGGAAAATCTCAAACGTTCGTTTTATCAAACCGGTGGCGAACTGAAAGGGCCTGTGGCAGTCCAGTTCCCGACGGGTTATGCAGGGCCGGACGTTTCCTTCCGCGGCGATATTTACGCGACGATTCTGGTCAACGCCTTTTACGCCAATGTGCAGGACATGCGGAACAAAATCACCGATGACGGCATGTATCATACTTCGACCCGGGGCGCGCCCAACTGGAGTCGTTACTCGGGTTTTGGCACATGTCAGACGAACATCGGCCTTTATTATAATGAATCCTGGTCGCGTGACATGGGCCGGAGCCTCCAGGAATTGAGCGCTTTGGATTACACCAATGAAGCGTTGCGTTGCGCGGATTACTGCATTCGTTGTGCCCGGCTTTGGGAAGAGCCTTCGAATGAATTTGATGGTCATGTGTATCCGCCGCATTGGGGCCGGATCGCCAACAAGCCGCAACCCTGGTGCATCTATGAGAATGACGGTCATGGGCTGACGAGCATGTTTTTGTATCGTCTGTGGCTCAGGCTTCCCAACCGCGACGAATGGCTTCGCGCCCGATGGCCGGACGTCAAAGCGGCGGGCGACTGGGTTTTGTGGGAGTTTAATCATCCGCAAATCTCGGGAGCGACCAATGGCGTGCTGTTCACAACCAGCGAAGCCGCCGCCATGATTGGTTATTCGGTATATTGTGATTATGCCTGCATGAACGCGCTCGAAGCGCTGTCGTGCATGGCTGATTCCATCGGTGAGACCAACACGGCGACCCGATGGCGCGCGCGGGTGGCGGAAATGAGAAGCGCCATGGCCCAACAGTATGTGATCGATGATCCCCAATATGGGCGGGTTTGGACTTTGAAATCAGGTGGTTGGCCCAATAAGAGCACCGTTCTCGGCCCGCTGGATTTGCTGGCTGATTACGAAGGTTTCGCGCCCGAAGACGACGATCCGGCGTGGCGTTCGATCAACGAAGCTGCCTACCAAAGGTTGGTCGATACCTATCAGCCTTTTGGTTTCTATGGCCTGGCAATGGGTTATGGGCAGGGTCTTGTGACGCAGGCAGCACTGCTATTGGACCGCATGCAGGACGCCACGAGGATGCTGAATTGGGCCGCAAAGGAAATTTACGACCCCCGCCTGGGTTCATATATTACGCCTGAAGCGTGCGATATTGACCCGACGGGGCGCTACTTGTATCGGATCGGCGATCTCGGAAACGGTGTCCAGGAAGCGGAGATCGTCAAAACGCTGCGGTTAGTCATCGGCGTCGACGACACGCGACCGGACCGTTTGCGGTTTTATCCCCGCATGCCATATGATTGGAACGAAATTTCGGTGGCGAAATATCCGGTGTTGGTCGGAAAATCCGGCGAACCGCAAACCGCTTTTTTGCAGTACAAGCTGAAGCGTTCTGGTGACGGCATGAAATTGGAAATCAGCGCTGACCAGGAAATCGGCCCGGTCGCCATGCGTCTCGGCCCATTTAAAAAGCAACCTGATTGGTCAAATATCCGTTTAAATGGCGAACCGGTTTCAAATGCCTTGCCGGAACATAGCGGCGATTCGTGGTGGGTTCGCTTTAACGCAAATGTTGGAACCGCGGAATAGCAGGTCTGTAATATATGAATTCCATTGGGAACTTTAGCAGGCGCGATGTCATCAAATTGATGACCGTCGCCGGCGCGGCAATGTGCCGCCCGGTTGCGTTGCTCGCCGACGTGGTTTCTGGCAAGAACTCCAATCCTGGAGGAGTGGGCGAACCGCTAATCGTTCACCCCAGGCTCTTTTATAATGCCGCGTCGCTCGCGCGTTTGCGGGAGATATTGATGACAGAAGCAGAGACGGATGCGGCGCTGAAAAGACGCGGCGAAGAGCTGCTGGCCGCGCCGCTCATACCGCAATCCGTCGCCATGCAAGGCGAAGGACAGCACGCCAATTACGGCCAACCGGGAAATCAGATGTCGGATATGGGCATCACCCTTGGCCTGCTCTATCAGCTTACTGGAGACAAACGCTATGCCGATAAACTTCGGCAAGCGCTATTGTATTATGCGAGTTACGTTCGGTGGACCGGCCAAAGTTTTGAACGACGAGACCCTCCCTGGTCCTCGGAGTTGGATACCGCAAAATTCAGCTTCGGCTACGCCACCGGATACGATGCCTTATACTCATTTCTTTCGGAAGCTGATCGTAAAATTATCTCTGAAGCAATGGTTCGACTGTCCGTAATGCCAATCCTCGATGACTGGGTGCTGCCCGGGAGAAGGATCCATTCATTTGACTCAATGGGGCATAATTGGTGGGGAGTGTGCGTCGCCGGCGCGGGACTTTGCGCCGTCGCGCTCCTTGGTGATGACGCAAGGGCGCAAGGCTGGATTGATGCGATGGACGCGGGCTTTGAACAATGGTTCAATTATCGCGGGAATGTGCTGCAAAATCGCGTGGCCACGTTCGAACGGTCCGGCCCATCCTATGAGGGGGTCAATTATACCAAGTACGGACTTACCGAATATTTGCATTACCGCCTGGCCTGGCAAAATACATTTCCCGATCGCGCGGCGGCCAATCTGGAACCGCTTCAGCATGTCGCCCGTTTCTTTCTTTACACCATTTATCCGACGTCAAATGGATCCCTGGCCGTTAATTTCAATGACAGTTCATTGGAAGTTGATGCAACTGAAACGATGCTGTTGCTCATCGCGTGCGGATTCAATTCGCCGGAAGCGCGACGTTACCTCGAGTTAGTTCATTCGCGTTCGCAGGGGAAAGGGACATTGATTTCGCTGCTGCGGCAATCGCCAACGCCGTCCGTCCTGTCGGATGCCCCCAAATCGGTTATTTATCCGGAGATGGGGTGGGCGGTAATGCGGTCGTCCTGGGAGAAGGACGCCACGTTGCTCGCGATGAAGTCCGGTTACACCTGGAATCATGCGCACGCCGACGCCGGATCATTCATCCTGTTTAAAGATGGTTCCCCGCTGATCGTTGATTCAGGCACTTGCCTCTATGACCGGCGCGAATATCACGAGTACTATTGCCAAAGTCCGGCGCACAATGTGATTCTGTTTGACGGCGCCGGCCAGCCGCCGGACGACATTGCGACGGGGTGCAAATTTTCGGGCCATATGCAGAGCCTGATCGATGGCCTGGGCTTAAGATATGTCTGCGCGGACGCCACGGGTCCGATGACCCGCTGGTTCTCCCGCAACTATCGCCATTGGTTTTGGAGCGGAGACGTTATCTTAATCGTCGACGACGTAACCGGGCATACCGCCGGCCAGATGGATTGGTTGCTCCATTTCGATGGCAGCTATAAAGAGAATCCGGACGGGAGCGTCCATCTTAAAAACGGCCGGGCCGAAGCGATTGTAAAAATGCTATGTCCGCCGGCCACAATTCGGGAAGGCGCCGGCCTGGCTGATCACGATCCTGATAAGCAGGCGCCGTATCTGATTTTCTCCGCGGCATCGCCGCTGCAGTCACGCCAATTCATTACCGCGGTCTGCCTGAATCCGGACGTCGTCCCGAAGTTTGAGATCCTGGAGCAGCAAAGTTATCTTGGGCTTCGGCTTCAGACCCCCGATTCTGTCGAAGAGTTGTATTTGGACCTTCGCGCCATTCGCGGCCCGAACACGATCGATATGCAGCCGCGCGAGTGGGTTACCGATGCCTATTTGATGCATATCAAACGCGCCAATGCGGAGGGACAACCCGTGCAGCGCTTCTTTGTGAGTGACGGCAGTTACCTTCGCTATAAGGGTCGCAGCATGTTCGAATCGCTTTCCAAGCTGACGGCCTGCTGGGCGCCGGGTGAACCGTTGGAGGTTTATTCAGACAACACGTCTGCGTCCATCCAAATTGCCGCCGAGGCTCCGCCGCGGAACGTCAAATGGAATAACCGGGTTGTTGCGTCGCGGTATGATGATCAATCCAAACTGGTGTCGCTTCATGTTTGAATCCGGGCAGTGAAGTAGTAATCAGCCGGCAATCGGTTAGACTGTTTGCCGCTCGATGCCGTCCGATGTCAATGGTCGCTTACGAGAAATTTGCGTATCTGGCTTCGCAAAAGCCAGACTCCCATAAGTCCGCCATGCAGCGCCGCCGGAATAATCATCCACCAGGATTGCGCCGGCAAAAATCGGCTGGCGGCAAATAATATCCCGCCGACGGCAAATTGCCCCAGGAGCCTTTGCCAGGTATGGCGGGCAAGCCAGCCGCCTCCCTTAACGAGCCTGATAGTATATAAATCCTGTGCGATCGTTACGATGCGTGAGGCAAGAACGCCCCAAGCCACGCCAACCACCCCCCCCCAATACCAGCCGGCAATTGAGAATAATCCGAGACAAGTTGTTCGAACGATTGAGAAGGCGAGTTCGACGCCCACTCGATTTAGCGGCACAAGTTGGGCGTTTGAAATCATCCCGATCCCGGTGATGCAAAAAGAAACCACCAACGGCGTAAAAATAGGAATCGCCGGAGGCGCATAATGAGCGCCCAGCCAAAGACGCAGGAAGATCGGGTGCCAGAAAATAGTCCAAATCGCCCCGAGCGCATAAAAGCCAAATGCCCAGTCAAACGATTCGTTGAAGATTGCCGCAGTCTGTTCGCGGTCACCCTTGCCGAGCGCCCGGCTGGTTTGGTGGAAGATGGGTCCCA
>DASYZW010000365.1:0-2750 GCA_035945915.1 Verrucomicrobiia bacterium
ATTTATGCGACGCTGTCGCTGGCGTTGTTGGTTCCGGCCAGTTTTGTACTGTTTCAACGACATTCGAAAGAGCCGGCTGTGCTGCGTTGGGCGTTGGGCCTGGGGCTTGCGTGTTTTGCATCGGAACTTGGCTTGTTTGCATGGTTGTCCATTGTTTACGATTATCACGACTGCCCGGCGCCCAGCCGCGCATTTCCGTATTTCATCGCCGGCAGGCTGCTATTGGGCGCCCTTGTTCCATTTATGCTGGCGCTGGTTTATGGGATGGACCGCGCGCTCATGAATCTGGGCATCGCCGGAAAACTGCTGGCATTGTCCATTTTGATTGGCTTAATGCTGGCTGTTGAAGTGGCGACAGATTGGCCGGCGCTCAACAACGATTACAATTGGTTTCATCTCCCGTAGTATGAATTCGCTGCCGCGAGCAGATTTTGTGGTTCCCCACACGTTGTGCCTCGCGCGCAGTTTCAGGAAATGGACCGGGCGCGACTTGTTGCCGGCGCAACTATCGCCCCCAGAACTGGCCGCAAGGATGTTTGAGGCGCCTTTCATTGTCGTATCGCATGGAACCGACTCCGACCCGATTCTAAATTACGGCAATCGCGCCGCGCTCGAGCTTTGGGAGATGTCATGGGAAGAATTTACGCGCACGCCATCCCGCCTTACGGCCGAGCCGGCCAAACGGGAGGCCCGCGCAAAGCTGATGGAGACTGTTGCGCGGCAGGGCTTCTTTGAAAACTATTCGGGCATTCGAATTTCTCAAACCGGGCGGCGCTTTGAGATTTCGGGCGCGATCATCTGGAACCTGGTTTCCGATGCCGGAGAATCGCGCGGGCAGGCGGCCACATTTTCCGAGTGGAAATTTATTTAAAATGGGCGCACATTGAAGCGTTTTCGAAGAAAGGCGCGGAATGCATTCAAAGTTCAAATCGACAGCCGTGGCAACGCTAGCGGCGGCGGTATTGGGAATTGCGTTCTACACAATGCATGGCGGGCAAGCAGACGATTCGTCAAATTCAACCAATGATTATCAAACTATGGACGCGAGCAAATTTAAAAAACCGGACGCGGCGGAACTGAAGAAGACACTGACGCCGGAACAATTCGCGGTGACGCAAAAATCGGCCACCGAGCCGCCTTTCGACAACGAATATTGGAACAATCATGAGCCGGGTATTTACGTGGACATTGTGTCCGGGCAACCGCTTTTCAGCTCGCTGGACAAATTCGATTCCGGCTGCGGCTGGCCGAGTTTTACGCAGCCTTTATCCAACACGGACGTGGTCGAGAACACCGATTATTCCCATGGCATGGAGCGGACCGAAGTTCGCTCAAAAATGGCTGACTCGCATTTAGGCCATGTTTTCGATGATGGTCCGGCGCCGACGCATTTGCGTTATTGCATCAATTCAGCGTCGCTTCGATTTGTGCCTCTTAATAAAATGGAGGCTGAGGGCTTCGGCAAATATCTGGAACCGTTCATCAAGGCAGGTCTTTACCGGCCGACGGGGACTTCAACGAATTCGCCGCCAACGAAATAGCTTATTCCGTGGTCAGGAGTTTTTCCCACAATTCCTGATTCAAGAGGGCCTTTTGTAAAAAATCGCCCTCTCCAGACGGCGCGGCGCGCTCAGGCTGCAAGGGCAGGCGCAAGAGGAAGGTGGTTCCAAATCCCGGAAGGCTGCGGGCTTCCATCTTGCCGCCATGATGATGGATGATGAAGAAGCAGGCCATGAGATGGATGCCGTATTCCGAGGCCACGCGTCCCTGGGAAGCAAAGGGATCGAACACGGCGCGCAAAGCATCCTGCGGCAGTCCCGGGCCGTTATCGCCAATTTCGACCAGAATTTCAGGCTTGCCGCTATTGATCAATTCGGCAGAAAGCGCGATGCGCGTGCCGGCCGGAAGCATGGCCAACTCCTCCTTGAGCAGCAGTTCAAACAGACGCTGGAATTTTGGCTTGTCCACGCGCAATTTGGGCAACGAATCAGGGATGCGGTTCTGCACTTCGATCCGCCGGGCGGCAAATTGGTCTTCGAGCGATTTTACTGCTTCGCCGACGACCTCGTGCAAAAGAACTTCGTCGGCAAATGGCGCGGACGAGTTTTCGGACGCGGTCCAAAGGTCTTTGAGGAGCCCATTGATCTTTTCAATCTGAGACTGAACGTTCTGGTGATAATCCTTCCAAAATTCGGGATTGCGGAGGCTGTTCAAGTCGGTTTTCTCCTCGTTCATTTTGACCGGCGCCAGGTCCAGGAAGGTTTTCACCGCGACCAGTGAATTGCGAATGTGATGACTCAAACCCGCCGCGAGAAGCCCGAGGCTAACAATGCGGTCGGCGATGAGCATGTTGCGCAAGACCGACATTTTTTCCTGCAACAATTTGTCGCGTTCACTTTGAACGATGAAAAACTCGAGGCCATGCTTGAGCGTTTCCTCCAGTTGCGGCGGGTCCCATGGTTTGGAGATGTATTTGTAAATCGCGCCACTGTTGACGGCGGCAATGGCCGCATCCATATCCGAGTAAGCCGTGGCCAGGACACGAATGATGCGCGGCCGCAAACGCCGCGCGCGTTCCAACAGCCAAACTCCTTTCTCCCCGGGCATTCTCTGGTCGGTCATGAGCAGGCCGATTTCGTCCTTATGGAGTTCGAGCAATTCGAGCCCCTCTTTCGCGGTTTCGGCCGTCAAAATCCGGAATCGATCGCCGAATGCGCGTTGAAACGCCGAAAGTGACATCTCTTCGTCGT
>DASYZW010000366.1:0-3084 GCA_035945915.1 Verrucomicrobiia bacterium
TCGGCGATCATCGAGCCCCAGGAAGGCGCCGGCGGCGGCACTCCCACGTTCAAGTAACCCAGCCCGGCCTCAAGGATGATAGTATTTGCGGTGGCCATGGCAGCCAGGACGATCACCGTCGGCAGCACGTTGGGCAACAGGTGCAGGAAAATGACGCGAAAGTCAGAGGCGCCCAGCGCGCGTGATGCTTGGACAAATTCGCGTTCCTTGATGGACAACACCTGGCCGCGGATGACCCGCACCATCGGCGGCCAGCAAACGAAGCCGATTATCAAAAAAATACTGATCATTCCGCGCTCGAGATGAATGTCCAAAAAAGGCCAATGCAACCAGGCCGGGTGTAGATGAATTATTTTGCCGTCCATCAACCGCGCAAACGCAATGGCCAGCAGGACCGACGGGATGCTGAGGTTCATGTCAGTAAATCGCATCAATCCCATGTCCAGCTTTCCGCCGTAAAATCCCGACAACAATCCAATTGTCAGCCCAATGACCGTCGCCGTGAGCATGGCCGCCGCGCCCACCGTGAGCGAAACGCGGGCGCCATAAACAACGCGCGAAAATACATCGCGCCCGAGATCATCGGTCCCCAGTAAATATCGACCACCCGGGGCCAGCGGCATGCCATCGGGATCGAGGCCATTATTATTTTGCAGAATCGGCTCCTGCAATATATGCCAACGCGTGAGCACCGGCGCCATTAAGGCCAGCAGGATGAGCAACATAACAATCCCGCCACCCGCTTGCACAAGTCGATGCCGCATCAGCAGCGCCCCGGTGGTTTGCGATCTAACACTCGCGGAATCAATTGCGGGAGGGCTTTTATCTATGACCGTTTCAGCCATGAATTACCGGGAAATTAAAAAGGAAGTCGTCGCCGACGACCATCAGAAAAAGGCAAAAAGTTGAAAATATAGTGCCGCAGCCGTCCCAGCCGCCAACGGAACGCCGGTACTTAGCGCAGCCGTCCCCGGTGCCAGTCGAGTGTTGCCGTCCTTTGTTCGCGCCCCGAATTGTCGCTCGACACCCACTGAATTTAGCTTAGGCTGAATTCTCGCCGGGTGCGGTATCGAATCTATCAATGCGAAAAATTGACCTTACGAACTTTCAGGTCGCCAGAAGTGAAACGGCCCGGGACATTAATAGCCGCATTATCCTGAATCTGATTAGGAAATATCAGTCCATCTCCCGCGCGGACTTGATGCGTCAATCGGGCCTGCAACGCAGCACGGTCTCGGTTATTACCGAACAGCTCATTTCAGAGCAATGGCTCCGTGAAGGTCCCGTCAGCGTGTCGCTTCGGGGACGCCGCCCGACCATGCTGCATTTGAATGAGAATCGCGCGGGCATCTTCGGCATCAATATCCAGCCGGTTTCCACCGACCTGGCGCTGGCCAATCTCAGCGGCCATTTTTTAGCGCAGGAAACCATGCCCACGCCTCGAAGCTCATCGGTATTTGTCACGCAAATCAGCGAACGCATTCGCGATTGGATGAAGTTGTATCCCATGACCGGCTACGAGGGCATTGGCGTCAGCCTCCCCGGGCGCGTGGATTTGTCGTCGCAAAAATTTGTCTTCGCGCCGAACCTCAACTGGCACGCGGCGGACCTTAAGGAACAGCTTGAAAAGGCCACCGGCCTGTCGGTTAGCATGGAAAACGCCGCCAATGCCTGCGCGCTCTCGGAATTTTGGTTTGGCAGGCATGCGGACGGCCTCAATAACCTGGTTGTCGTCACCGTCTCCGAGGGCATTGGCGTGGGCATGATTTTGAACGGGCAACTCGTGCGCGGCGCCTCGGGCCTGGCCGGCGAATTTGGCCATGTCGCCCTGGATGAAAACGGGCCGCAATGCGCCTGCGGGAATCGGGGCTGCTGGGAAGTGTTTGCTTCCAACTCCGCCGGCGTTCGCTATTACAACGAATCAAAATCCCGCGGCGAAGGGCCCGCCTCCATCCGGACCTTTCCCGAACTCCTCCAATTAAATGCCCATGGAAATGCCCGCGCCGAAAAAGCTTTAAAGCAGATGGCCGAATATTTGGGCAAAGGCCTGGCGATGCTCGTTTCCGGCCTGGCGCCGGACATAATTATCATCGTCGGCGATATCGCCCAGGTTTGGAATAAAGCCGGTCCCGTTGTCACCGATGTGATCCGCCGGCGCGCGTCCACTCATGCCGCCGTTAAAATTTCCGCCAGCGGAACCGCATCGCGCCCGCGTTTGCGCGGGATTATCGCCCTGGTTCTCCAAAGATATTTTGGCGTCCCGGCGTTGGCTTAGCAGCTTGTTGGCAGAATTGCGGCAAGGTTGAAAATAACGGCTCTAATCGGGTGTATTCACGGCCATCATCCATTCCCATCCTGTTTACTGTCCCGAAAATTCCCGCTTTTGATTCCCGCCGGCCGGTTGATTTTATTTTTTTATCTACAAAATCGAAAAATAATAAGTGATTGATTTATAATGACTTGCGCGGATGGGAACGCAATCTTTGCCGAATTTGTTCGAGCCTCGAATTTTTTTTCCTTGACTCCAGGGGCTTTTTGGATAAAGTTCGAGGCACGAACAAATCCCTGTGCTAATGGCAATGTCCTTGGGACTTCCATGCGAAAAATTGATTTAAACAATTTTCAGGTCGCCACGAGCGAGACGGCGCGTGATATCAACAGCCGCATTATGTTGAATCTCGTCCGCAAGCATCAGCCCATTTCCCGGGCCGATCTCATGCGCCACTCCGGGCTGCAGCGCAGCACCGTTTCCGTCATCACCGAACAATTGATTTCCGAGCAATGGCTGCGCGAAGGCGCCATGGGCACCTCCTCGCGCGGACGCCGGCCCACCTTCCTCCACTTAAACGAAAATCGCGCCGGAATCTTTGGAATCAATGTCCGCCCCTTCATCACCAACATGGCCCTCGCCAATCTGGGAGGCCAGTTTTTGGAGCAGGAATCCATCCCCACTCCCAAAAGTCCCGATGAATTTGTCCGCGAAATCGCCGCCCGGGTTGATTCCATGATGAAGGAACGTCCGCAAATGGCGTATGAAGGCATCGGGGTGAGCCTGCCCGGCCGCGTCGATTTGTCTTCGCAAAA
>DASYZW010000367.1:0-8087 GCA_035945915.1 Verrucomicrobiia bacterium
CGACGGCAATTGGGCCGGCTCCTGGACTACGTTACCGCCCGCCAAATCTGGAATATTGGCGGTGACGTTGCCCGCCGGAACTGCGGCCATTATTAAACTGGCGAATTAGCCTTTAACGGTAGCCGAGTTCATTCCGTCAATTCTGTTCATTCTGTCGAGGACGCGAACTTTACTTACCTCTAAGTTTTGAACTCTACGTTAGCCCCCGAAACCATAGCATAACGATTATTACTAAACTTCGCCGCAGCGTGGGCCACTCATGACACTCGTGAGGGCTTGTCACCCATTCCTTCTCCACTGTATAATTGCAGCACGATGGAGAGTCCCAATGCCATAAGCCAGGATGCGCCTCACGTATCGACTATCGTCGAGCATCTTTTTCGTCATGAGCACGGAAAGATGGTGGCGATATTGACGGGAATCTTTGGCCTGGATCACCTGACACTTGCGGAAGACGTGGTGCAGGAGGCGCTGGCGCGCGCGCTGCAAACCTGGCCCTTTTATGGCGTGCCGGACAATCCGTCCGCCTGGATCATGCGCACGTCGCGAAATCTCGCGCTGGACGTCGTTCGCCGGGAGAAAGTTTTTCGCGACAAAGAGCCTGAAATCGTCCGGATCATGGACCGCGAAGCGACGGGACACGATCACGCGGTATTTGCCGAACACGAGATTGCGGATGACCGCCTGCGCATGATGTTCGTGTGTTGTCATCCGGTCATTCCGCCGGAGGCGCAGGTCGCGCTGGCGCTCAAGACGCTTGGCGGATTCAGCGTTACGGAAATCAGCCGCGCGTTTCTCACCACAGACGCCGCCATCGCCAAACGCCTGACACGGGCCAAACAAAAAATCCGCGAGGCGCAAGTCTCCTTCGAAATCCCCGCCGGCGAGGAATTGCGCCGCCGGCTGGATGGCGTCCTGCAATCACTTTATCTCCTTTTTAACGAAGGCTACAAGGCGTCCACCGGCGAAAAACTCATCCGGGAGGATGTCTGCGCGGAAGCAATCCGTCTAACCACCTTATTGGCCGAACATCCGGCGGGAAACCTTCCCAAAACCCATGCCCTGCTCGCACTGATGTTATTTAGCGCGGCGCGTCTTCCGGCGCGGATCGACACCGAAGGCAATCTTCTGCGCCTGCAGGATCAGGACCGAACCCTCTGGAACCGGTCGATGATTGGGAAAGGCATGTATCACTTTTCAAAATCGGCAGCAGGTGAAGAAGTCAGCCAATACCACCTTCAAGCCGGCATCGCCGCGTGCCATAGCACGGCCAAAGACTATGCCTCGACTGATTGGCGGCAAATTTTGACGTTTTATGACCGGTTGGAACAGTATGACGCATCCCCGATTGTGGCACTCAACCGCGCGGTGGCAATCGCCGAAGTGGATGGGCCGCAAGCCGGAATTGAGGCGATCCGGGCCATCCCGGATTTGCCATCCCTGGAATCGTATTATCTTTTGCATGCGGTGCTCGGAGAATTTGAATCGCGGCTGAATCACCCCCAGGCCGCAGTCGTGCATTTCCGGAAAGCGCTGGAATTGACGGAGATGAAGTCTGAACAGACGTTCCTGGCAAAAAGGCTTCGGACGTGCGAAGAGCTGGTTGATAAAAAGACGTTGGAGTCAGTGTCTTGATGAGGGGTGTTCCTTATTTACTGGTGGCGGGACGCCGCAGGAACTCGCGGACATGGACGCCTGCGCCATAAAATAAATGTCCTGGAGGCCGGCGGCCGTTCGTCTTATCAATGAACGAACGAAACGAAAAACGACAACCAAAGTGACATATGAGCAAAAAGAGCAAAACAGCTTCGGGAATAGTCTGGTTCGAAATACCGGCGGATGATACGGGCCGCGCGAAAAAGTTCTACGCATCCTTATTCGGCTGGAACATCAAGCCCTTCCCCGGGATGACCGCCCCCGAGGCGCAAAACTACCTGCATATTGATACCGGCGGACCTGACGCGTCGCCGGATGGCGGCATTATGAGCCGCATGCACCCTGAACAGGGCATTACCAGCTATATCAGCGTCCCTTCGGTAACGCGGTACATGTCCAGGGTGGAAAAGCTGGGTGGCAGCGTCTGCAAAGAGAAAACCGCCGTGCCGGGCATGGGCTATTTCGCCATCTGCAAGGATACGGAAAATAATACGTTTGCCATTTGGGAAATGAATCCAAAGGCCAGATAAAATAATGTCCTGAACGTCACATTCCATTCGTCATAGATTTGAACTGCAAAAATACAAAAATCAAACATCGAAAGGAAAATTATGAGCGCTACAAGTGAATACATGTTGTTGTTTCGCGGAAATGACTGGCAGAAGAGCCTGTCACCGGAACAAATGCAGGAAGTCGCCGGTCAAATGATGGCCTGGTTCAAACGGCTCGCCGACCGGGGCATCGTCCTCGCGGGCAGCCCTTTGGATAACCAGGGCAAAGTCGTTTCCGGCAAAAATGGACGCGTGGTGGCTGACGGGCCATTCGCCGAATCCAAGGAAGCCGTGGGCGGATACTTTTTGCTGCGGGTCAACACGATGGAAGAATCCGTGGAGATTGCGAAGCAATGCCCGATGCTGGCTTACGGCGGCAAGGTTGAAGTAAGGCAGGTCCTCGATGAATGCCCCTTCTCTGGCGAAGCGGTTCCGGAAATTGAAACAGCCGCAGCAACAGCGTAAAAGCGTCCCAGGCAGGGACGGCGCTCCGGGCTGTGAGCACCGCGCCGAGCGGTGCAAAATTCGGCAGAATGGCGGTGGCACACGGAGTCATCTTGTCCGCCCGGCGCGGGCGGCACTCCGGTGACAGCGCCACTCGCAAAGCGCTATCCCTGCCAAACGAAGCAAAAGCGAAACTAAATAAACCAGGGAGATAAAGGAGTTAAATAAATTATGGCTAACAATATTAACATTTCGAACATTGAACCGTATCTATTTTTTGAAGGCCGTTGCGAAGAGGCCATCGAATTCTACAAGAAAACGCTGGGCGCTGAGGTGGATATGCTGATGCGCTTCAAAGACAGCCCGGAACCGCCGCCGCCGGGTTGTGTGCCGCCCGGTTCGGAGAACAAAGTGATGCATGCGAGCGTGCGCATTGGCGGCAGAACGGTGATGATGGCCGACGGGCGTTGCAGCGGGAAACCAACTTTCGAAGGTTTCACCCTCACCGTCACCATCCCCACAGAGGCGGAAATCGACCAGCGATTTGCAGCCCTGTCCGAGGGCGGAAAGGTAATGATGCCGCTGTCCAAAACGTTCTTTGCGAAGCGCTTTGGCATGCTCCATGACAAATTCGGCGTTGGCTGGATGATGATTGTCCGCCAGGAATCGTAAAAGCATTCGTTGCAACTATGAAAACCGAACCCGATTCCACTGGAAACTTAACCTCCTCATTCGGCGAAACGACTGGCCGGCCTTTCGTCATCATGCGGACTTTCAATGCCGCACGCGACCGGGTCTGGAGGGCGTGGACCAACCCTGAACACTTCCGGCAATGGTTCGGGCCGAAAGGTTCAACTGTGACCGATGTCAACATGGACGTCAGGGCGGGCGGATCATGTCATTGCTGTATCCGCACGCCCGACGGACGGGAGATGTGGGGCAAATTCGTGTATCGCGAGATTACTGAACCGGAGCGGCTCGTTTATGCCCAACATTTCTCGGATCGCGCGGGCGGTGTTACCCGGCATCCGATGGTCCCGAGCTGGCCATTGCAAATGCTGACAACGGTTGCCTTGGTGGAACAAAACGGAAAGACGACCGTGACTGTCAATTGGGCTCCCGTGAATCCAACGGACGAAGAAACCAAAACCTTTGATTCCGCGCACGAGGGCATGAACCAGGGCTGGGGCGGTTCATTTGATCAGCTCGCCGATTTCCTGGCGCAATAACCATTCGTCGAAGACCATGACTACAGCCACATTCCTTGCCCCCATCGAGAAGCCTCGGGGATTCATCATGAAACTGGCGTATTACTTTACGCGCAAACAATTCGGCAAAGTCCTCACTCCCATCAAGGTTCACAGCGCCCGGTTGCCGGCGGCCTTCGGCATGTTCTACGGCAAAGTGGGAAAATTGGATCAGAAACTCACTCTGCCGCGCGAAATGGTTTTCCTGGTCCGCGAACAGGTTGCGCGCATCAATGTGTGCATTTTCTGCATGGATATCGGACGGGCGTTTGCGATTAAAGCGACCATGAATGAGGCGAAGTTCGATGCCCTGGACGAATACCGCACCAGCGCGCTCTTTAGCGAAGCCGAGCGCGCCGCGTTGGACTACGTCACCGAATTAACGAGAGATAAAAAGGTCAACCCGGACACCTTCGAGCGCATGACCCGCCACTATTCCGAGCGTGAGATTTGCGAAATTGTCTGGCTCGTTGCCACCGAACATCTCTACAACATGACGAATATCGGGCTGAACATTCATTCAGACATGCTGTGCGACCTGACAAAAAAGCAAAAGGCGCACTGATCGACTCATCATGGGTTCACCCAAAATCCAATCAGGTCAAAAAATCACCCCGTTTCTGTGGTTCGATCGTCAGGCTGAAGAAGCCGCGCGGTTTTACACGTCCATTTTTAAAAAATCCAGAATTGTAACCGTCATGCGCGCCACCGGTGGCGCCGCAAAAAAGACCGGGCACAAGGCGGGATCGGTGCTCACCGTGGAATTTGAACTTGCAGGGCAACGATTTGTGGCGCTCAACGGCGGCCCGCTCTTTAAATTCAACGAAGCCGTTTCTTTTGTGGTGAATTGCAAAACGCAGGCGGATGTCGACCGGTATTGGGACGCTTTGTCCGCCGGCGGCGAGGAACGCGAATGCGGATGGCTTCGAGACAAGTTCGGGGTCTTCTGGCAAATTACCCCGTCAATCCTGCTCAAATTGATCAATGACCCGGACACGGCGAAAGCTGAACGCGCTTTCGAGGCAATGTTGCGAATGACCAGGATCGATATTAAAGCGTTGAAAGACGCGGTGCGTTGAAGAAACGCCTGGCTCATAAAGCCGATGGTGCGCCTGGCCTTCTTGCCGAATCCGGAAACTCGTAATGTCTCGCTTGCGTCTTGGAGTGCGGCGGCGGTGATGCCACTTTGAAGGAATGGGGAAGGTTCGAAAGTAGACACCTCAGCAAAGCCATGGTATTTGACTGCAAACCCTTTGCCGGCTGATAATATAACAGCCAATCGAAAAAATGATTCGGGTGCGCGCGTTAATAACCCTTTTTGCCATGGCCATTGTTGCAGTCTCAGCATCAGTTTGCAAATCCGCGGCCGTTCCCCCGGGAAGCGGCAGCAAATCCGAAAATGTCATCCTGCTGCACGGACTGTGTCGTACCCATCATTCGATGGCCAGGATGCAGCATGCTCTCTCAGGCGCAGGGTACACCGTTTGGAACGTCGACTATCCCTCACGGACCGCGCCCATTCCCAGGCTCGCCGATGATGCCATCGGAAAGGCCCTGGCAATCTGCCGAAAGAATGGCGCCACCAGGATTGATTTCGTCACCCATTCGATGGGAGGAATCCTGGTTCGCAGTTACCTGGCGCGCCATGACATCCCTGAACTTGGGCGCGTCGTGATGCTGGCGCCGCCGAACCAGGGAAGCGAACTGGTGGACAAATTGGGCGGGTTTGCACCCTTCAGATGGATTAACGGCCCGGCAGGAAAAGAATTGGGAACAGCTAAAGACTCCCTGCCCAACCGCCTCGGCCCCGCCACTTTTCCAGTCGGGGTAATTGCCGGAGACCGCTCGATCAATTGGATTAACAGCCTTCTGATCCCCGGCCCGGATGATGGCAAAGTTTCTGTAGAAAAAACAAAGCTCGCGGGCATGAGCGATTTCATGGTCATTCATGCCACGCACCCGCTGATCACCCGCAACCGCGAGGCCATCCGGCAAACTATCGCCTTCCTGCAAAATGGGAAATTCAGACCGTTTTCAAAAAAATCCTAACCGGCCCAGTCGACGCCCCCGCCGGGCGCAATTTAAGCGCGAGGATGATCGCCGGGTTGGGGGACCCGGCTGCATGCGATACGGCAAATTGAGCAAACGTCACGCGGGCTCGATATAATCGAGGTCTTTGCCGTGCGTTTCTTCCATTCCGAAGACGGCCCAAATGGCGAGGACGATCGACCCGGCCGAAACGATCGCTGCCGACATTATGACGCCGGTATGCGGCTTCAGGTTATTAAATGCCAACGTGAGCGGGACCGTGGCGCCGCGCACAAAATTTGGCGCCGTCGTGGCCACGGTGGCACGAATGTTAGTGCCGAATTGTTCGGCTGCCACCGTGATAAAGATGGTCCAATAACCGGCGCCAAAACCCAGCAACAAGGTGACCAGATAAAACGTGCCGCTCGAAAGGCCGCCGCAGCAAAAATAAGCGACCATGGCCGCTGCCGTGAAAACCAGGAATGCCAGCAGGACCTTCCGGCGCGAACGCAACGCCTGGCTGAAATGGCCGCTGGCATAACCGCCAAAGGTGATGCCGAGGTAAGTAAAGGCAATGGCCTGTGCCGGCTTGACTTCGCCCTGGATGTTCAGCGCCCGTGAAATTTCCGGTGAAAACGTGATCAGCACGCCAACGACGCACCAAAGCGGGATGCCGGCCAGAATGCAGCGAAGATATTTCATGAATCGCGGGAAGCTGGTGAACAGCGACAAAAAATTGCCGCGCGAAACATTCGTCTGCGCCGTTCGAAGCTGCTCGTACATTTTCGATTCCGCGACGCTCATGCGCAATACGAGCAGCCCCAACCCCAGTCCGCCGCCGATGAAATAGGCATGTTGCCAGGCGACCTTTTGCGCGACCAGGCCGCCAATCACCGCGCCGAAGACACCCACCGAAGAAACAATGGCCGTGCCGTAACCCCGAAGCTCCTTTGGCAAAATCTCAGTCACCAGCGTAATGCCTCCTCCCAATTCGCCCGCCAAACCGAATCCGGCAATAAACCGCCACACGGCGTAGGCATCAATGGAATGCACGAAACCATTGGCGATGTTGGCGACGGAATAAAGCAGGATTGAGCCGAACAAAAGGGCCACGCGGCCAAAGCGGTCGCCGAGCATTCCGAAGAAAATTCCGCCGGCCAGCATTCCGCCCATTTGCCAGTTCAAAAGCAGGACGCCCTTGGAAAGAATTTCGTCCGCCGGAACGCCCAGGCCTTTCAGGCTCGCTCCCCGGACGATGCTGAATAGAATTAAATCATAGACATCCACGAAATAACCCAGCGCGCCAACGATCACGGCCGGGTGGAGAATTTTTCGCAAGGTCGACTCAGGTGAAGGAATCATTTATTCTTTTGACGAATTTTTGCAAATACAGTGGTATTGCGAATGGGTCTCAATTTCCAGGACTGAAAGAAATTAAAAAGCAGGAATCAAAAAGTAAAAGCGAAAACCGGATATTCTGGCTTCATGAGAACTCTTACCGCCCTCGGCATTTTCCTGTTCACGTCTTTCATGGCCCTGGCCATTGACCCGCGCGCGGCAGATATCGCCTTTGCCTCCTACAATTCTCATTTTTATGTCTCCCACGGCGGGCGGGGATATTTCAAAGAAAATACCGACGGCGGCCATTCGCATTTTTGGGTGCGCGCAGAACAAATTGAAATGATTGAAGACGCTTACGACCGCACCCACAACCCGGAAACCCGCGAGATGATTCGCGACGCCATCGCCGGCTTCATGCGTGGTCACGGATCCGACTGGACCACCAACAAATACAACGACGATATCATGTGGATAACCATCGCGTGCTGCCGCGCTTACCAGGCCACGGGCGATGACTCGGATCGCGCGCTCGCCAAACACAATTTCGACGCCGTGTACGCCCGCGGGTTCGACTCTAAACTTGGCGGCGGCGTGTATTGGACCACCGACAACCGCAGCAAAAATGCGTGCGTGAACGGACCTGCGACAATCGCCGCAGGTCTCCTCTGCAAAATCTGCGATGACAAGTCGTATCTGACAAAGGCGGAAATGATCTACGCCTGGGAACGCCAGGCCCTTTTCACGACGAACGGCGCGATCCACGACAATCTAAGGATCAGCGGCCGAATCGGCCGAAAGGTCTTTACGTATAACGAAGGCA
>DASYZW010000368.1:0-2723 GCA_035945915.1 Verrucomicrobiia bacterium
TGGATGCTGCTTCAAGAAGCGTTCGGCAGTAATGTGCATGTCGGGATTATTTCAGTCCCTAATCCGGATTATGATGCGAATCACTGGTGGCGTTACAGTGACGGTGTGCGAAACCTCATAGATGAGTTAGTTGCTTACGTTTACGCAAAAGTCTTCTTTTGGCCAAAACATGCCTAAGGCTCTCCACGCAAGTGATAAGATTTCCGACGTTGTGATTGTTATTGTATTAAAATATTCAACCAGAATCACTTGCGCTGTTGTATCTGGTTGAATGCGTCAGAGAATTTTACGGGGACGATAAATTGATTCGGTAGAATGAAAAATTTATTTAGTTTCAAGTGCCTTGATTGCAGCATGTTGTCAGCTTTGTGGGGCGGTGCCCATGGGATTAGCACGAAAGTTGCAAGTTGATCGCCTTGTTATCCGGAAAACGGGTTTTACTCGATCACAATCTTATGATTCTGCTTTTAGGAGCCACAGGCTACGTCGGTCAGGCATTTTCATCAGAACTGCGCCAGCGAAGAATTTCTTTCATTCCATTGACGCGAAAAGCTGTTGATTATTCGAACTTTGACGTGCTGTTCAGTTACGTCAGAAAAATGAAGCCGGAGTTCGTAATCAATGCTGCCGGTTTTGCTCCGAAACCACATCTGGAAGCACGCGAGTCGGCGCACTGGGAAGTCCTATGCGCTAATGCCCTTCTTCCCCAGACGATCGCCCGTGTCTGTCTCATGACGAATACGCCGTGGGCACACGTTTCATCCGGCAATATCTACACCGGCGCCAAAATCGAACAGCCTGGCGGCCAGATGCGTATTGAAAGAAACCTCAACCGCCTGGAAACTCGACAGCTTTTCGCAAGTCATCCGGATAGGTTCCGCGGATTCACGGAATGGGACGAGCCGAACCTTTCTTTCCGCCGTGCTCCGTGCAGCTTCTATTCTGGAAGCAAAGCCCTTGCCGAAGAAGCAATTCAGGGTATGGGCCAATGCTATATCTGGCGCCCCGGCATAATTTTCGATGAGCGTGATGACGGTAGAAATCTTCTTTCGAAATTGCAACGCTCCAAAGCGGTCTACGACAATATTATTTCCGTGTCTCAGATTAATGATTTTGTCTGCGCGTGCCTCGAATTATGGGAAAATAGCGCGGCATTCGGAATTTATAACGTGGTAAACGTCGGCGCCGTCACAATCGAGCATATCGTTGAGTTGACACGGCAAATCCTTAAACCTGTTCCGGAAATTCAATTGCTGGACAATGAAGAATTGGATTTTCCCGAGGCCCACTCTGGTACTATCAGCTCCAGCTGCATCCTTGACACCGCTAAATTGCTCGCCGCAGGTGTCAAAATGCGCGCAACGGAAGATGCATTGAAAAGCTCGTTGCGACGGTGGCGCGATGGGGCTTCCCAGTCCGCGACCGCAATGGCGAATAGCCATTCAGTTGGTTCCTTTAGCGACCTCGATGCGATGGCGCTTTTCGAAAAATTATTCGCACGCCAAACATGATGGCTCCGGGGTCTTTTGTCCCGGGAAACCGCAGTCCTCGACTCCCGTCTTCTTACTACCCGTGGAAAACGACGTTGTTGTGTGCCGCGGCATTGGCCCCGCGAATATTGGCACAGGACGTTCTGGCTCCCCCGCCTGCGACGCCTTCTCTGATCCCCTCGTCGGTCGAAAACTATCAGACAAACCAGGCGGTCCAAATGCGGGTCTTTTCATCAACAGCACCATCAATTCCGCAGGAGAATCAGCCTTTCAAATGGGGACCGCTCGTTTTTCGGCCTAATATTTTTTACCAGTTTCTCTACGGTAATGGGATCCAATCTTCGCCGGGAAGCCAGCAAAACACAATTGTCCAACAGTTTTCTCCGGCTGTCGTTCTTGATGAAGGCTCTCACTGGACGTTAAATTATGCGCCCACGTTTAATTTCTATTCCAGCAGCGCTTTTCGAAACACGATTAATCAGTCGGTTCAACTTCAGTGGGGAACTACCTGGCGCGAATGGTTTGTGACTGCGTCGCAGAGTTACGCCTACACGGACGATCCGGAAATTCAAACGGGAGGGCAAACAAAGCAGGAGAACTATTCCACGGTTTTAAATGCAGTTTACAACATCAATGATAAGCTCTCTGCAAACGTCGGGTTTAACCAAATGTTCACCGATTATGGGGGAACTTCATCAACGAACCTGACCTTGGGCCTCTCCAATTCCCGCAGTTGGTCCACGATGAATTGGTTAAACGATCAGATTTGGCCCAGATTGACTGCGGGTGTTGGTTTGGGCTTGGGTTATAACCAACAGGAGGGAAGCCCTGACTCCATCTATCAGCAGTATCAGGTCCAACTGAACTGGCGCGCCACGGACAAGTTCAGTTTCCAATTGAGCGGAGGCGTGGAGGAACAGGAATATTTAAGCGGCGGAGCAAGCAGCCTGCTTACGCCAATTTTCAGCGCTGGCATTCAATACCAGCCTTTCGAGCAAACGCGAGTTAGCGTTACGGCGAATCGGACCGTAAGCACTTCGGCCTACGATAATGAAAATCTCGAGTCCACATCGATTATGGGTGATATTAACCAACGATTGTTCGGAGGGTTGTATTTGGATCTAAGCGGCGGCTTTTCGGCAGACAATTATGTTGCCACCGCCGTGCTGGCAGGGGCAATCTCCAGGAATGACGATGTTTATTCAGCCAATATCCGCTTGTCTTGTCCGTTTC
>DASYZW010000369.1:0-4986 GCA_035945915.1 Verrucomicrobiia bacterium
GGGGCGCCTCTGCTTAATAACTCACTGAATGGCTCTGTAATTGTTTGTGAATTACGTGGGAATTTTGCCAACAACTTTAACTTTTCATTTTTCCTCGTTGCTTTACCTTGAGTTACACAGTGGCTGACAGTTCAAAAAACACTGTGCCAGTATTGACAGGCAACGTTGTTTGCTTTATTCACAGCCCTTAATAATAAGAGAGTTTTTAGAAAAGAATTTACTATTAACCGAACATGAACCTGACGATCTCGAAGGAACAAATCATCACGGGCCTGCAGGCGGTGCAAAACGTGGTCGGCGCCCGAACGACGCTGCCGATCCTTTCGAACGTTTTGCTGCGCGCGGACAAGGACAGGGTCGAGTTCACGGCAACAGACCTGGATGTATCCGTCGTTTGCGCGGTAGAGGCGAAAGTAAAAAAACCGGGAGGAACCACGGTGCCGGTTAAGAAACTCTTTGGAATCGTAAAGGAATTGAACGGAAACGAGATTGAACTGGAGACGGATGAGAAAAACGTGACGATCATTCGTTGCGGGCCTTCCTATTACAAAATTCATGGACTGAGCGCGGACGAATTTCCGCCTTTGCCGAAGTTTAAAGACGACAAAAAGGTCAATCTTCCGCAGGAAACCATCAAGGCGATGATGCGGAAGACGGCTTTTGCTGTTTCAACGGACGAATCGCGCTATGTGTTGAATGGAATATTTTTAAGCCTGAAGGACCACAAAATGACGATGGTGGCCACTGATGGCCGGCGATTGGCGCTGGCGGACGAGGAAGCGGATATCTCGGAAAAAAGCAGCGGAGAGTTCATCGTGCCCGCAAAGGCGGTGAATGAATTAAACCGTCTGCTCCAGGAAAAAGGAGAATCGGAAATCAGGTTTGGCGAGAACCAGGCATCTTTTGCGTTGAAAGATGAAAAAGGGTTTTCTGTATTGTTGATTACGAAATTGATTGAGGGGAATTATCCGAATTACAAGCAGGTTATCCCGACAGAAATGAAGGAGCGGATCGCCCTGGTGAGAGAAGAATTTTTACACGCATTGAAGCGGGCTGAAATCATGACGAGCGAAAAAGCCAATTCAGTGAAGCTGTCGTTTGGCAAAAACAGCCTGTCCATCACGGCGAACACCCCCGAAGTAGGCGAGGCCCGCGAATCGCTGGCGGTAAACTACAAAGGAAAGGAAATGGCAATCGCGTTTAACCCGCGTTACCTGATTGACGCGCTGAGCGCGCTGACCGAGGACGAAGTCTTTTTTGAGCTGATTGACGAATTAAGCCCGGGCGTTTTAAAAATCAACGGGCCATTCCTCTACGTCGTCATGCCCATGCGGTTGAGTTGAGCTGAGCTACATTTGATCGACAACTTCAATTCCCAGCAGCTCAAGTCCCTGTTTCAAAACGCGGGCGGTTAACTCGCAAAGAATCAACCGGGAATTTCGAGTCTGACCGTCCGCTTTGAGAACCGGGCAATTTTCATAGAAAGCCGTAAACTTGCCCGCGAGTTCGTAAAGGAAAATACACAAAAAGTTTGGACGATACTCCTCCACAACAGAGTCCAGGGTAAGACCGAAGTTCAGGAAATGTTTTGCGAGCGCGATTTCCTCGGGCGTTGCCAGGGTGAGCGAGGAGCCGGGGTGGCCGGTTGGCTGGTCCAGCTTTCTGAAAATGCTTCTTATGCGGGCGTAGGCGTACTGGAGGTATGGAGCGGTATTGCCGTTAAGGGCGAGCATCTTGTCCCAACTGAAAACGTAATCGCTCTGCCGATTGGGGAGCAGGTCCGCGTATTTAATGGCCCCGATGCCAACAACCCGGGCGATTTCCCGGCGGGCGGGTTCAGGCAGGGACGGATTCTTTTCCGAGACGATTTTAAAAGTCCTTTCTTCGGCCTCGTCGAGCAGGTCAGAGAGTTTAACGGTATCGCCGCTGCGTGTTTTAAAGGGCTTGCCGTCGTCGCCCAGGATGGCGCCGAACCAGACATGAGCCAGCCGGGTTTTGGAAGCGGGGAGCCATTTTCTGAAAGCGGAAAAAATTTGTTGAAAATGCAATTGCTGGCGGCCATCGGTGACATAAATGATTTCGTCCGGCCGCCATTCGGCGAGGCGAAAAGCCAGGGTCGCCAGGTCAGTGGTCGAATAATTAAATCCGCCGTCGCTTTTGCGAACGAGCGCCGGCTTGTCCTTTAATTGCGGGTCGCCTTCAAAAAAAATCGCGATCGCGCCTTCGCTTTCGCGCGCGATGTCTTTCTCAAGCAGTTCGTCAACGAGGGGTTTTAAACGATCGTTATAAAAGCTCTCGCCATACGTGAAATCGAATTTGATTCCGAGGCGTGAATAAATGTCGTCAAATTGCTTTTCAGACAAAGCGATCATTTCCCGCCAAATTCCCAGGTTTTCAGGATCGCCTCCCTGGAGTTTGACCAGCTCGAGCCGCGCTTCTTCCAGAACAGCCGGGTCCGATTCGCCGGCGGAATTGACGAACCGATAAAGCCGTTCCATTTCGGAGATGGGATCCTTTCTCAAGGCGCCGGCGTCGAGGTATTTCTTCCAGCCGACCAGCAATTTGCCGAATTGCGTGCCCCAGTCGCCGATATGATTATCCGTGATAACGCGATGACCGAGAAGGCGAAGGGCGCGGGCAAGCGAATCTCCGAGAAAGGTCGAGCGAATATGGCCGACGTGCATTGGTTTGGCGACGTTGGGCGAGCTGAAGTCAATGACAACGGTTTTAGGGCGGGAAGCAGTTTCAAAAAACAGCGGGCCGCCTTTGACCACCGATTCGAGCGCTTGATTGAGCGCGGAGATTTTCAGCCGGAAATTCAGGAACCCGGCCCCGGCGATTTCGACTTTTTCACAGGTTGTTGAGACGTCCAGTTTTTTGAGCACGTCTTCCGCCAGTTGGCGCGGATTGAGTTTCCGGGCCCTGGCCAGCGACATCAGGGCGTTGCTTTGATAATCGCCGAATTTCGGGTCAGGGCATGGCCGGACGAGCACGGCGGCAGAATCAGCCTCCGGAAGAACTTCACGGACGGCGGCCTGCAATTGCAGCTCGATTTGTTTATGAGGCGACACGCCGGAAGATTAGACAAAATCCGTGTAAAATTCACGAAAGAAACGGGCTGGCCGCAAAACGAGCTACCGGATTAAGACGTCCAAGGCAGCCGGAAGCAGCGCGGCCTACTTTTTTCCGAATTCCCGAATGGCGGTGAGCATTGCTTCGGCGTCAGGCGCCTTTTCCAGGGCCTGGCGAAACTCGGGTTTATGCAGGAGCTTGGCGATATTCGCGAGGGTATGAAGGTGCTTTTGAAATTGGCCCTGGGGAACGAGAAAGAGCATGACGAGCTTTACGGGCTGGTTATCGAGAGCGTCGAAATTGACCCCTTTATTGGAGCGGCCAAGCGAGCCGACGACCTCGTAGATCAAATCCGTGGAGGCGTGAGGGATTCCAATGCCGAAGCCAATGCCGGTGCTCATGGACGTTTCCCGCTTTTTTACCGCGGCCGTAACAGCGTCGCGATCGCCGGGCTGAATTTTTCCCGTCGAAACGAGATTTTCAATCAGTTCGTCAATGGCTTCCCAGCGGTTGGTAGCGCGCAATTCGGGGACGATTTGCGCTTTTGTCAAAATATCAGCCAAGTCCATATCGTGCGGTTGTCAGTTTTGAACGGAAACGCCTCGGAATTCAAGACCGAATTATTGACATTTTAATGCCGCGCGAGGCGGACAATCACCACACGCCGCTTTTCAAATAGGGTTTAAGCTTTTCCTTAAGCGTTTCACGGCCCCGATGGATCAGGGATTTTGTGGCTGAAAGTGAACACCGCAAAATTTTCGCGATTTGTTCATAGCTGAGGTCTTCCTCGCGGCACAGCAGGATGGCGCTGCGCTGGTTTTCGGGCAATTCCCGGAGCGCCTCTTCAATTTTTTGGGCCAGTTCGCCGCGCAGGACGTTTTCGGGGGCGCCCACATGGGATTTGTCCTCGATTTGCCGCGGCGGCTGGTCTTCGTTCTCGGTGTGCGTTTCTTCGAGCGATTCCGCGGGATGCCGCGAGCGCCGGCGCAATTCATTCAGGCACAGGTTATGGGCGATGGTAAAGAGCCAGGTCGAAAATTTGGCGGTCTGTTTATACCGGGCCCGGGACTTATAGACCTGCAAAAAGACATTTTGCGCGAGGTCCTCCGCCTCGGCCTCGTCACGAAGGCGCTGGTAGACAAAATTCATCACTCGTTGTTTATACTTGTCAACGAGTTCGGTGAAAGCGGCGCGATCTCCGCGCTTGACGCGAAGCATCAAGGCGGCATCCGGGTCGGATTGAATCGGCATTTAAAAAAATCTAGCGGATGTCGTCGCAACAAACCACTAATCTATATCGGTTTAAAGGGAGTTTGGTTGCAGAAAACTTGAAACATCCTTCGTAGATTATACACTCCGCCCGTGCAGGATTTAATCAGAAAGATACAGGCTGACGCGGCCGCCCGCCTCCAATTGCCGCCGAACAGCGCCGCCGCCGACAACCTGGCCCGCTACAAAGCATTTCTTCGGGTCCAAACGCACCGGCTCAAGATCCTGCATCGCGGCGGGGCGGGAGGGCTAAAGATTTGCCGCGGGCGGGCGGCGGTCCTGGACGCGCTGCTGGAGCACCTTTGGCAGACGGCGCGCGCGACTCTTTCGTCCCAGGCGCAAAAGGAATTTCCGCCGCTGGCGCTGGTCGCCATTGGCGGTTACGGCCGGGCTGAACTCAACCCGTTCAGCGACATCGACTTCATGTTTTTGCACGACGGCCAGGTCGCGGCCGGTAAACCGTTGCCCTATTTGTCCCGGCTGATTGACGGCGTGCTCTATCCGCTTTGGGACATCGGCCTCAAAGTGGGGCATTCAGTCCGGAGCATTGACGACTCCATCAAGGTCGCCAATGCCGATATGCAGTCCAAAACTTCGCTTATCGAATCCCGGTTGATCATTGGCGACGAAAAGCTGTTCGCAAAA
>DASYZW010000370.1:0-7034 GCA_035945915.1 Verrucomicrobiia bacterium
CATCCTTATTATCATCGGCCTGGCGATCGCGGTGCACGTCCTGGTCCGATTCATCCGTTATTTCAGTGAATTGCTCATCAACAAAAGCCATGAGAAGCGAAATCCGCTGGGGTTTGTCACGCAGCAACCCAAGTTCATTACCCTGGCCAGGCTGATCGTCAGCACCTTTACCTTTACCGTATATGCGCTGGCGATTTATATCATCCTGAAGGTCGAGTTCCCGAACGATAGCACGCTCAAGACCTATCTCGGCAGCGCGGCGGTCGTCGGCCTGGCGTTGAGCTTCGGTTTGCAGGGCCTTGTCCAGGACGTTGTGACGGGAATTACGCTGATTCTCTCCGATGCCATGGACGCCGGAGACGTTGTGGATTTGATGAACGGCGTCATCGGCCGGGTCGAGCGAATCGGCCTGCGCTTTACGAAGGTCATCAATTTCTACAACCAGGAAATTTTTGTCCCGAACCGGAACATCATCAATGTGAGCCGCTATCCCCATGGGGGCATTATGGCTTACGCGGATATCCAAATTCCCGCAAAGGCGGACGAAAACGCCGTCGTGACTACGATCCAGAACATAACAAAAGGATTTTGGGAGCAGTTTTCCGCCATTGTCCTGACCGAACCGGTTTTCAGCAAAGTCCGTTCGACGCCGGGCAATTGGAATTACGTGCGCGTCATGTTCAAAATCTGGCCCGGCCAGAATTCGGTGATTGAATCGGTGTTCGTCTCGCAAATGGTCAACGCGATGAAAACGTTTGATCCGGGCTACGCCAATTGGCAGGTTGTGATCACCTATCGCGCAATGGTCGAATAACCCAACAGAACGATGAAAAATAAACCGTCCCGACTTTCCCGTCGCGCAGCATTGCTGTGCATCTCGTTCGCCCTCGTCGCAATTGCCATGCCCGCGGCGTTTGCCGTTGCGCCAGTCACCCAACCGATTCGCGTCGCCTGCGTTGGCGACAGCATTACCTTTGGCGCCAGTTTGAAGGACCGGCAAAACGAGTCGTATCCGGTCTGTCTTGGGCGATGGCTGGGGCAGGGGTATGACGTTCGAAATTTTGGCCGGAGCGGGGCGACCTTGTTGCAAAAAGGGGACCTGCCTTACATCAAACAACCGCAGCACGATGAGGCCCTCGCGTTTAAGCCGGACGTAGTCATTATCATGCTGGGCACGAATGACAGCAAACATCACGGCGGCGGCCTGCCTCCCAATGACAACGTGGCTGAAAACTGGCAGTACAAAACCAATTACGTCTCCGATTACGAGGCTTTGATCGCGCAATTTCGCGCGGCCAATTCAGCGGCGAAATTTTACGTGTGTTATCCCACGCCGTGTTTCCCCGGGCGCTGGGGAATCGATGACAAGACGATCCGCGATGAAGTCCGTCCGCTCGTTCACAAGGTGGCTCGCCAGACCCATGCGAAGATCATCGATCTTTACAAGCCGTTTCGGGGAAAGTCTGACTTATTTCCCGATACGGTCCATCCCAATGCCGCTGGCGCGAAACTAATGGCCGGCGTCGTGTATCACGCGTTGACTGGAAAAAAGGCGCCTGGGGATTAATGGAACCGCTTACAGGGTTCTCAGTTAGTTTCCTTCGCGCGGCGGCGGATTCGCGAAAATTGGCGTCATTAGTGGATAGGAAAATCTGTGTTTAATCTGTGCAAATCTGTGACTCAGACCTCTGTTTTCTCAGTTTCCCAACCAACCTTCCTCAATGCTGTCCGAAACGATAAAATCGCTCGGGATAATTGGTCGCATCCGGGTCCGTGAACATGAAAGGGCCGCCGCTGCCGAAAGAAAAATTCAGCAAATTCACCCAATGCACCAGGTCGGTTGATGCCTCGATGCTGTAGTTCGTCCCGCTTTGCACGTAAAATTGGGCCTCGAAGGTGCCGTCACTGCGCCGGGTCGCGCTGGTGAAATACGGCAGGACCAGCAGGGATGCTTCGGGCGCAAAAGGCGACCCTGCAAAGGCTGTATCGACACTTTGAACGCTCCAATAAATTTTGCTCCCGCCCAACGGTACAGAAGGCAACTGGAGGGTAAGTTGCTGTCCCTGCACGCGCCCCCTCGTCGGCAGGCGCAGTGTTCCATTGGTACCCGCCATGGGATCCAAAATGTCCGCGCCGCCCGGGCTGGTGCCGACCCGCACATTGTAACCAAGACCGGTCGTTGGCGTTTGCGCATCGGTGGAAGGCTGCCAGCTCAGGTTCAAAGTCGAACCGGAGAGATTGGCCGCCAGGCCGGTGGGAGCAGTGGGCGGGGTGTTGGATGCGACTGCCTCACTCTGCATCAGTAGCGTATAGGGATTCTGCGTGTTTCCCGCCACGATAAAATCCAGCCGGCCGTCGTTGTTAAAATCACCCCACGCGGAGCCGGATTCACCTCCCGGCACGTCCTGGGCCAGGACAAAGCCGTTGCCCGTGTTGCGCCATACCTCGGCGTCATATTGCGCAGAGGTGATGCCCGAGAGCAGAATGTCCGGCCGGCCATCGTTGTCAAAATCACCCCAGCTCGCCGAACAGTAAATAAATCCGGGCAGGCCCGCGTTGATATTGGTAAACCCATTGCCGGTGTTGCGCCAAACCTCGGTGGTTGCCTGTTCAGTCGTTTTTATACCGGAAAGTAGAATGTCCAGGCGGCCATCATTATCGAAATCGCCCCAGGCCACCGAGCCGCTTTCGACACCGGTCAGCCCCGCATTAATATTGGTAAATCCGTTGCCGGTATTGCGCCAAACCTCGGTGAGGCATTGGCCATTGGTGCCATAGCCCGCAAGTAGCAGATCCAGGCGGCCGTCATTGTCATAGTCGCCCACGGCAACCGAACTGAAATCAAGCGGGGGCAGGCCCGCGTTAATATTGGTAAACCCATTGCCGGTATTGCGCCAAACCTCCGTCGTCGGCGCACCCTGGGCGTTTTCGCCCGAAAGGAGAATGTCCAGCCGGCCATTGTTATCGAAATCGCCAAAGGCCGCGGCGCCATTATAGATTCCGGTCAGTCCCGCATTCACATTGATAAACCCCTCACCGGTATTGTGCCATAGCTGCGTGACCGGGGTGCCCGTGCTGTCCTGTCCGCAGATCAAAATATCCAGGAGTCCGTCGTTGTCGTAATCACCCAGGGCAACGGAACCCTGGTTAACGCCGGTTATGCCCGCGTTGAGGCTTGAGAAGGTGCCATCGCCGTTGTTGTGCCAGACCTGCGTGGCGCCACTGGACCCTCCCGAGCCCACGACGACCACATCTAGCAAACCATCGTTTTCCAAGTCCCCCCAGGCTACGGCGCCGGCGCCAGTCCCTGGCACTATTACGCTGGTGTCGGCCGTGAAGTAGGGAGTCTGGAAGGTTTCGTCGCCGCCATAGGTCGCCCCCGCTGCATTCGTCGCATAGACCTGGAAATGATAAACCAGACCCTGGATCAGGCCGTAGACGGGAACGTTGAGCGGCGTTTGACCCGAGGCTGCGGGAACGATTATCGGGCCGATCGTGTCGCCGCCGGTGTAGTTGGAGGTAGTTCCGAATTCAAAGAAGACGCTGGTGTCCGCGCCATTGGGCGTGACGGTTGCGGTGAGCGTGGCGCTCGTCGGGCCGATGTTGGCGGCGCCTTCACTGTTGATCGTCGGCGGCGGGGCGGTGACGAAGACGGAATCCCCGCCAAAGCTGATGCCGCTGGCATTCGACCCCGCGAACTCGTAGTGATAGACACCCGCGGTCAAGCCCGAGACACTGGTCGTGAGCAAACCGTTGGGAATTGTTCGCGGGAACAGCACGGGTGGCGTGGAGATGCCATAATTCGTGGTCAGCCCGTACTGAAACCAGGCATACGTGTCCCCGCCATTCGGCTGCACCGTCCCGTTCAAGGTAGCGCTGGAGGGGGTAACGGCAGTGGCCGGTTGGGTCACGACCGTTGGCGGATTCGCCGCCACAAAAGTTTGATCCGGACCGCTCACCACGCCGAAGGTGTTGCTCGCCCAGGCTCGAAAGTGATAATTTGTGCCTTCCAGCAGACTCGAGACATTGTTGATCACCGGCACGAAACTATTTCCACTGCCCAAATAGGGTGCGAAATTAGTCACGCCGTAACTCATGTTGGTGCCGAAGGTAAACCAGGCGGTCGTGGGTAAACCATTTGGATTGACGGATGCCTCCAGGGTTGCGCTGTTGGTGGTGATATTGGCGGCGGCGACGGGATCAAGAACCGGGCGAAGATTATGGTACCATAAAAGATCGTTGGTGTTGAACTGTGCCGGGGTAAAGGTGAAGACGCGCACCTCATCCATTAGCCCGGTAAAAAATTGTCCCGTTGGCGACTGCGGCGGTGCTCCCAGCGCAAAATTCCCGCTGGGCGCGGCGGGTAATACGGGTTGAACGGTCGCGGCCGCGCCATTCACATACAGGGTCGTAATGCCATTGCTGCATACCAAAGCCAGGTACGTCCAGACATTGGCCACCGCCGGATTAGTCCCAAAATCCGTGATGCCGCCGTATAAAAACTGATACGTACTACTGCTGCTGATGATCAGTCCCCAACCGCCGCTGCCGGCGCCGCCGGTTGCGCCATTGTACGCTATGACCTGCCCGCTCCCTCCCATCGCAGTCGGCTTGACCCAGCACTCGATTCCGAAATTATTCACCGCCGTGGAAATGATGGAGTTGGTCGCGTAGGCCGAATTGGTGAAATTGATCGACAACAAACTGCCCGGGTTACCGGCAGGCACATCATTCGCGTAACGGGCGTTGCCTTGAATCGCAAGTGGTTTGCTGCCAACCGAATCAGTCGTGTTTGTCGCGACGGCTCCGGCAACCGCGCCTGGATCATTTTCACCCAAGCGCCAGTAATCCACCACTGTGACTGTGGCATGAACCCGAACTGCCCCGCCGAAGATCAAAAGGACAAAAATGAAAACGAGAGCCAACCATATTGAGCGCGAGCAGAATGGCCTGGTGATTCGCACGGTTAATCGACATCTTGACATAATTTGATTAAGGATTCAAGCAAAAACGGCGGGGAAGCCATGTCCGGCGGCCGGCATCACGGCGGTAATGGAATTCATGCGGCAATAAGTTGCGCGCAATCAAATTGCGGGTAGAATTTCTCCGGGAGCAAGGTGCCGACTTGATGAAGCCAAATACAAATTAGATTGTGAACCCTCTCGACAAACTTCTTCGCGAAGTGCTGGAACAGTTTCATTCCGAAACCGGCGCCATTCATACTCTCGACCCGGAGAAACAATTGTTGCGCCTGGCGGCGCATGCCGGCCTGCCGCCTCAATTGCTCGAGGTAGTCAAAACGATTCCTGTGGGGAAGGGCATAGCGGGCCAGGTCGTGGCCCGGGACGAGCCCGTGGCCGTCTGCAATTTGCAGACCGATTCCAGCGGCGTTGCCAAACCGGGCGCAAAACAGACCGGGGTCGGCGGCGCGTTATGCGTGCCGATACGGGCGGGTTCCAAAATCGTCGGCACTTTTGGCATCGGCACTGTCCGGCCTTACGAATATAGCGCCGATGAAACGCGGCAGTTGGAAGCCATCGCCGCTCGCGCCGCTGAGGTCATCAAATAGCAAAGCGTATGGCACTCATCATTCCCCAGGATAAAAAACCCAAGGTTGTCGTTCCGCCGATTGAAAAGCCCAAACTGCTGGCGGCGGCAGAAGTTTCGCAGACGGCCCGCGACCTGATCGCCAACATCGAGAAAGTCGTCGTCGGCAAACACGATCAAATCGTGTTGTCCGTCGCCATCCTTCTCGCCGAAGGGCATCTCCTGATCGAGGACGTGCCGGGCGTGGCCAAAACGATGCTTGCGCGCGCGCTGGCCCAGAGCGCCGGCGCCACGTTCCGCCGGATCCAATGTACGCCGGACCTGCAGCCTTCGGACGTATTAGGGGAGCCGCGCCTGGACCCTCAAACCGGGCGTTCGGAATTTCATTTCGGTCCGCTCTTCTCACAATTTGTTCTCGTCGACGAGATCAACCGCGCCAGTCCGCGCACGCAGGCGGCGTTGCTCGAAGCCATGGGCGAGGCATCGATCACCGAGGGTAACGTGACGTATCGGCTGCAAAAGCCGTTCATGGTCATTGCCACCCAAAATCCGATTGAGCAGGAAGGCACCTTTCTCCTGCCCGAAGCCCAAAAAGACCGCTTCCTCATCCGAATGAGCCTGGGCTACCCGAATTTGCAGGACGAAATGGAAATGGTCGAGCGTTTTCAATTGCGGCATCCCATCGAAACGCTTCAACCCGTCGCGACGCCGGATCGCGTTTTGAAATGCCAGGAAGCCGTCCGCGAAATCAAAGTTTCGCCCGAGGCGAATGGCCTTATCCTCAAAATCGTTCGGGCCACCCGTGAACATCCGGCGCTCCTATTGGGCGCCAGCCCGCGCGGTTCGCTGGGTCTTTTTCGCGCGGCCCAGGCGGTGGCTGCCATTGACGGCAAAGATACCGTTTCCTCTGAACAAATCAAAAATCTGGCGCCAAAAGTTCTCGCGCACCGGCTCATTGTGCAAAAAGGGGAGCAATTCCGCTCCGCCGGCGTCACTTCAATCGTTCAGGAAATTGTGGCAGCTTCGGCTTGATCTATGCAGCCAACCAAGGGTCCCCATGCAAAACGGGAAAAAGTCTTTCACCGTTTGTTTGAAGCGGGTATTTGGATCAAAGGCATCGACGGGTTGCTCGAAACGGCGGGGGGCATTCTCCTGCTGACGGTCAGCCTGCAAGCGCTGAACAGCCACATTATCGCCTTCGCCCAAAGCGACATTCAAAGGGACGCGGGAGATTTGATTGGTCATATCCTGCGTCACGCGGCACATCAGATAACTGAAAAATCCAAATTAATCGCGGGCGCTTACCTTCTTGGAAATGGCGTTGTTAAAGTTTTTCTCGCCGCCTGCATTCTCCGTGGCAAGCTCTGGTGTTATCCCGTCGGCATCGCGGTGATCACTCTTTTCATTCTGCTGCAAGTTGCCCGAATGGCTTTTCATTTTTCGTGGGCGATGTTCTGCGGAACGTTTATTGATGTTCTAATCGTCCT
>DASYZW010000371.1:0-2107 GCA_035945915.1 Verrucomicrobiia bacterium
CGAAACCGATGCCATTCACCCATTCGCAATGATACGACGATGAGTACGGCGCTGAGCGCGGCCATGGGAATATGCCTGGCCAACGGCGCCGCGGCCAACAGGATAACCAGGACGGCAATCGAATGAACGATCCCCGCCACCGGAGTCCGGCCGCCGCAGCGGATATTGGTCGCCGTGCGCGCGATAACGCCGGTGGCCGGCATGCCGCCGAAAATGCCCATCGCGATATTGGCAATGCCCTGCCCCATTAATTCCTGGTTGGAGTCGTGCCGGTCATCGATCATTCCGTCCGCAACCACGGCCGACAAAAGCGATTCAATCGCGCCCAGTACCGCAACCGTCATGGCAGCCGGCACCAGGGACCTCCATTCATCGAATGTGAGCGCGGGCCAGTGCGGCGCCGGCAACGCGCGAGGCATAGTGCCAAACTGCGTGCCCAGCGTTTGAATCCCCAATCGTTCCGGCAAATCAAACACCACCGACGCGACCCCGGCCAGCACGACAATAACCATTGAGCCGGGAACTCGATGGCCGATCTTTTTCGGCCAAAACCAAATCGCCGCCGTGCACACCGTTCCCAGGGCGACCGTCGGCCAGTGCGGACTAAAATGACCGGCCAGGGTTTGCAGTTTGCCAATAAAATCAGGCGGCAATTTTTCCGGCAGGCCGAAAAAATCGCGGATTTGCGTGCTTATGATGATAATCGCAATTCCGCTCGTGAATCCCGTCACAACCGGGAAAGGAATATATTTGATCAGCGATCCGAGTTTGCAGGCGCCCAAGGCAAACAAAATAAATCCCGCCATGAACGCGCAGACGACCAGCGCTTCGGGACCGTGCTTCATCACAATCGGCGCCAATAACGGAACAAATGCCCCAGCCGGGCCGCCGATCTGCACGCGCGACCCGCCAAATGCCGAGACACAAAATCCCGCTATGACTGCCGCAAACAACCCGATCTGGGGCGGAAGTCCCGAAGCAATGGCCAGCGCCATCGAAAGCGGAAGCGCTACAATTCCCACCGTCAACCCCGCCGGCAAATCCGAATAAAAGGTTCGCGCTGAATACTGCTTGAGCGCGTCCAAAATCTTCGGTCTAAATGAAAATGGCAAATTCACAGGAAAACATTCCTTGATTTTGATTCTGCAAAAGTCAGGTAAAAAGGGCAATTTTTAAAATTGGACAGGGTTTCAGTGATCCCGGTGTCTAAAATTCCGCGGCCCTTTCATCATTCAATTTCCCGGTTGTTAACCGCTGCTCGATTGATTAAAATAAGAGAAATGAAAATACTGAAAAACTTATTGGCGGTTCTTTCACTTTTTATCGGCACGTCGGCATTGGCCGCCATGCCCAAAGTGGGCGACGTCGCGCCGGCTTTCCAGGGGACCGACCAAAACGGCAATCCGGTCAAATCGTCGGACATCATCGGAAAGAAAGTCGTGCTCCTGTATTTTTATCCAAAGGATTTCACCGGCGGCTGCACCGCTGAAGCGTGCGGCTTTCGCGACCGCATGAGTGACCTGCAAAAGGACAACGTCGAGGTCATCGGCGTGAGTTTTGATAACGTCGACAAACACAAAAAATTTGAGCAAAAGTACAATCTAAACTTCACGCTGCTGGCGGACCCGGACGGCAAAATTGTTGACGCCTACGGCGCGCGCATGGGCGTACTGAAAATGTCCCGTCGGGTGAGTTTTCTGATCGGGCTGGACGGCAAAGTGGCGCATGTCACCGACTCGATGAGTCCGAAGGTCCACTTCGAAGAAATGAAAACGGCGATCGATTCGCTGCCGAAAAGCTAAATCCAGTCTCACGTGACGAAGCGTCGAAATCCGCTCGTCAACGCGACTGCTGTTGTTTAGCATTCATCCGTGCAGTTTTGGATAAACAGCAGCGTTTTGACCAGGACGCGGGATTTTATCCGCCGACATTTGCAGGGCGCCCTTCAATGGCGCGAAAAACTGGTCCTCAAGGAAGAAGCATTTCACCTGATCCTTGCCGGGGCCGTCGGCATGATTGGCGGTTTGGTAAATTTATTCTTCTACGAGGCGGTCCACCTCATTCAGCCCGGAAATATCGTGGAAGTGGCTGAACGCCTCCAGGACTG
>DASYZW010000372.1:0-1785 GCA_035945915.1 Verrucomicrobiia bacterium
ATTCCCCGGTCCCAAAACCTTGACCGGCATATTCAGGCCAGATAGCGTAGCAGCGGATCTCAATCCGCTCTAACTGATTTCCCCAATACGCCGAGTCAAACCCCGTCCAAAAAATATTTCCCCGGCAGAAACCAAAACCGGACGGACCGTTACCGTTTGCCTAAACGATCCAGCAGTTTGCCGTGAATGCCGCCAAATCCGCCGTTGCTGAACACAATCACCACGTCGCCGCCAATGGCGTTTTTCGAAACGTGCGCGACAATCGCGTCGGCATCGGGCAAATAAGTGGCGTCTTTTCCGGACGACCGTAAATCCTGCATCAATTTTTCAGGATTCAACCGGTCCTCCGGCGCCAACTGGTCCAGGCGCGCCACCTGCGAAATGACGATGTTGTTAGCCCGGGCAAAGGCGGTGACGAGATCGTTTTGGAAAACTTTCCGGCGGGTGGTGTTGGTGCGCGGTTCAAAAATGGCCCAAATCCTTTCCCGCGGAAATTTTAGCCGCAACGCGTCCATGGTGACGCGAATCGCAGTCGGATGATGTCCGAAATCATCAATCACCGTGACCCCGCCGGCAATGCCGCGCACATCCATGCGTCGTTTGACCCCGCGAAAGGTTTCAAACGCCGATTGGATCTGTTTGTTGGAAAGCCCGAAGTGCTTGGCGCACGCGGCCACGGCGAGCGCGTTGCGGACGTTGAACTCGCCGACGAGATTGAGTTGGAACTTGAAGCTCGGAATTTCAAACGCGCTCGCCGTGGACGCGAGCTGCAGGTTAAACGCCTGCACCGCGTTGCTTTCGCCCAGGCCAAAGCGTTTGACGGGGCAAAAATTGACGTTCAAAAGCGGCGCCAGGTTCGGGTCGTCGCCATTGGCCAGCAACAGGCCGTTATGCGGAATGATCCGAATGAAATGCGAAAACGTTTTCTGGATCGCGGCCAGGTTTTCAAAAATGTCGGCGTGATCGAACTCGAGATTATTAATGATCGCGGCTTCGGGCTGATAATGGATGAATTTGCTGCGCTTGTCGAAAAACGCGGTGTCGTATTCGTCCCCTTCGATAATGATCCATTCGCTGTCGGTAAATCGCGCGCCCTGCGAAAAATTGCCGGGAATGCCGCCAATGAAAAAGCTCGGGTTCAGGCCGTTGTGTTCAAACACCCAGGCCAGCAGGGAAGTCGTCGTCGTCTTCCCGTGCGTGCCGCTGACGACGATCGAGCGTTTGCCGCGGATAAAAAACTCGCGCAACAATTCCGGCAGGGAACAGTACCGCAGTTTGTGGTCCAGCACATATTCGGCTTCCGGGTTGCCGCGCGTGATGGCGTTGCCAATGACCACCAGGCCGGGTTTGTGGCCGAGGTTGGTTGCGGCATAGCCGTTCATCACGGCGATCTTTTTGCCGGCGAGGAATGACGCCATGGGCTCATACACGTTTTGGTCTGAACCGGTCACGGCAAAACCCTTTTCCTGCATGGCCGCGGCCACGGCGGCCATGCCCGTGCCGCCAATTCCAACAAAATGAACCGATTTGATTTCAGTGAACATAGAAGATTAAGCGCAAGTCAGCGCATTTTCGCTGACAAATAAATTTCGTGACCGGAACGGAGCCGGCGCCAGTGCCATTGCCGTGCCGCCGGAGCGGCACAGCTCGCCGGTCATGCCCATCTGCGCCAGCTTATCTGACAGTTTCTGGAAAGCGTCCAGAATGGCTTCGCGGCTAAGATTGGATTGGTGCGACACGAATCAGAGAATAGCAGATTTTGTTCCTCGTATGGCCCGTTAACTT
>DASYZW010000373.1:0-2844 GCA_035945915.1 Verrucomicrobiia bacterium
GCCGGCGTCGTCCCACGGCACGGTAGAAAGTAGCTTCTCCGTGATAAGCCACTGCGAGACATCTTCGGCGGCGCCGAATTCGATGTGGGTGCCGCCATTAACCTGCGCTCTCTTCGGCGCCTTGACGTAAAGGAAGAACGACCCCTTGGGTTTCTTAGCGTCGAAACCGGCGGCGCGCAAGGCGTTTACGAGACCGTCCATGCGACGGGCATATTTTTCGGAAATCTTGCGGGTGATTTCCGGATGATCCAGGCAATACGCGGAAGCGTGTTGAATGGCGAGAAACTGGCCCGAGTCGGTGTTATCTTTCACGTCACCGTACGCTTTTACCAGCAGCGGATTGCCGGTGACGAAACCGCAACGCCACCCGGTCATGTTGTAGGATTTGCTGACGGAATGAAGCTCGATCCCAACGTCTTTGGCGCCCGGGGTTGCCAAAAAGCTCAACGGTTTGCCTTCGAAAATGAGGCCGGCATACGCGGCATCGTGGATGACGATGATTTTATTCTTTTGCGCAAATTCCACGACCCGGCCGAAAAATTCCGGCGTGGCGGACGCGCCGGTGGGATTGTTCGGATAGTTCAGGACCAGCACCTTGGCTTTACGCATCACCTCGCCGGGAATGGCATCGAGATCGGGCAAAAAATTGTTTTCTGCCGTCAATTTCAAATTATAAACCAACCCGCCGTAATAGCGGGAGTGCGTGCCGAAGACGGGATAGCCCGGCACGGTCATCAGGACAAAATCACCGGGATTGATGAATGCAGCGGGAAGAATTGAAAGCGCCGCCTTGCTGCCAATCGAATGGATGACTTCTGACTCGGGATTGATGCCACCCACCCCAAAGACCGAATCCATATAACGTGCCGCAGCTTCCTTGAGCACGGAGTCGCCGTTATCCGAGTAGCCCCGGTTTTCCGGCCTCGCGGCTTCTTCGCGGAGTTTGGAGACAACTTCCGGAAATGCCATTTCATCCGGCTCGCCCACGCCAAGGTCGATAATTTCCGCGTCCGGATTGAGGGCCATCGCGGCGCGTTTGGCGCGCTTGATCTTCTCAAATTTGTAGATGTTTTGAGATTTTCCGTATTGACTGCCGCCGATCCGGTCAGCAAAAAGATTTTGAATATAAGACTCTGCCATATTTATAGATTTATAGATTCTCTCCCCAAATTTACTCTGATGATTCCGGGCTCCCGGCGTTCTGAACGGATTTCAATAGCCCGAGCATGACAAATAAAAAGCGTTCGGGCAATTCAAAAAGTCCCGGATAAGTGTCATAGCCAAAAGCATTAAGGACTCTGATTGATGGCCGGGGATCAGGCAGGTTTCTCGATTTTTCACTTTTAATTTCAAGGCGCTCCGCTCATCGTTTTGGATATGCAATCCCACGAATTGTTCCGCGAAGTCTTTGAAAAGAAAAAACCGAAGGAAATCGCCGCCGATCTCGGCCTTTCATCCTCGATGATTTATAAATGGGGCGAGCCCAATACCGCCGGCAGCGGAGTCGGCAATCCGCTGGACCGCATGGAGTCTCTCCTCAAAAGCACCGGGGATCATCGCCTCGTGCAATGGATTTGCGAACGCGCCGGCGGATTTTTTATTTTAAATCCGACCAAAACTCCGCATCCGCACCATTTAATTCCCGCAACGAACCAAATCGTCCAGGAATTCGCCGACCTTCTCCACGTCATCGCCAATGCGACCACAGACGAAAGCATTACGCCGACGGAGGCGGGGCAAATTCGCGCGCGGTGGGAGGAACTTAAATCCGTGACGGAGGGATTTGTCAATGCTTGCGAACAGGGCGACTTTGCGCGGTTGCGACACCACGCCGCAACGAGGCAGGCGCCACCAAATCAGGTGCGGATGTAGGCAGGATTTTTGGATAAGGGAAGAGCATACACATTTTTTGGCCATAGGGAATGCAACAGGAAACGAAGGCCGAAATTGGCGCTTTTGTTGGGAAATCCGCGAATTTCATGGAAACGGGGAAAAGGAGGCACCACGGGCGTGATTGCGCACCTGTTCACGCTAAAAGTCCTGGTTCAAAGAGCGGGACAAGCGGTTTGCCGCCCTTAACCTTGTTCAATACACTATTGCTGCCAGGCAGACACGGCTTGCGCGACGCTTCAGAGGGTGGTGATGACACATTTTTTGAACATAGGCGGGGAAACTGGAAACGAAGCCGAATTCACGCGAAAAACATTGGTTTTGTTGGGGATTTACAGGATTTGGCTTTGAAGACATGGAAACGGCGCAGATTTGAAGGAAACGACCTTTAAAGCTTTTGTAAGCGCTGGGGCGCACTCAGGGCTCTATCGGGCAAGGCGATTCTCTTTCCTCGTGAAAATCAGAAGCGGGCCTCCCCTCCCCAGCCTCCGATTGCGCGCTGACAACACTATTTTATCGCACGGTAAATATCGCCAGGATCCAGCCGTTCGGCATAGGACATCAAAAGGAAAAACGGAAGCTGAGTAAGTTTGGAGGGATCGTCGGCCATTGCGATCGGGGTGAGCCGTTCCACCTCGGCATCGCCGGCGGCGACGTATCGGTCGTCGGAGAAATAGCGCGAGAAAATGTATTGGTGAAACGGCAGACCGCCGAATTTCATGCCCCAACCGACCGTGGGCGGCCATTGCCTATCCGCCGGCGCCTTCTGTTGCTGCTCGCGGATCCAATCGAAACACCAAGAAACCTTCGCCTGCGCCGCTTTTTCACGGTCGTCATTCTTCGCAATATAGGGCCAGCCGGCGGAATAATTTTCCATCACATACATGATCATCGCCGGGCCTTGCTGCGACAGCGGAAAGGGCTGGTCTTTTGTCAGGTCCCAGCCATTCAGCC
>DASYZW010000374.1:0-2310 GCA_035945915.1 Verrucomicrobiia bacterium
GACCCACGGATATTGAAATTCAAACTCGCCGTTCATGTTGGTTTGCCGGCCCGTTGCAATTCGCGGATTTCCTTTTCGGTCAGCGCAACGATCTCCAGGGCGCGGTCCGCGGCATGAAGCGGCGTGGAGGAAACGGCTGGAGAGAACTTTCGCTCATCGCATGCGCGCAGAAAATCGGAGTGGACCCGCGCCAACTGCGGCGGGACCTGTTCGCTCCGCTCAAGACAGCGGCAGAATTCACCCGTGGTGAATTCGCCGGGTGGAAAATCGAAGGTTTGTGCTGCGTAGCGGCGCAGGACCCGGGAAATTTCACTTAAGGCCTGTCCGTCCTCGGGTTCCTTGCGAAATTTGGACAGCGCTTCCCGGGCGGCGTCTGCCGGCGGCAAAACCGGCCGTGGGCCGGGATGAAGCATTTTCCACACGACTGCCGTTGCCGGCAGGATAAGTATCAATATGCCGGCGAGTATCGCCGTTTCATGTTGTTCCCAAAATGTGGGCGGCATTTTTTCATCAGGCGGCAGGAGTTTGGGCAATGCGTTCGTTTCCGATTGGCCAGACACGCGCCGGGTAACGCAGAAAAACAAGGTAATCAAAAACACCGGACAACTGGGATTCCACTGCGAAAATCCGATGGACCGGCGGCGGAATGACTGCAATTTAAGCCGGCAGCGTGACGATGGGCGTTCAATGTTCAAAGTTCATCAACCCCGCCGCCGGCCGCGGCGAATTTCAAAAAAGCGCTGTAACGTCGGCGCAAACGGCTCGGCGGTATTTAATCGCAGTGTATCGACGCCGGTGCGGATGAGGCGGCGATCCAGTTCCGCCAGGCGGTCAGCGTTGACGGCGGCAAATCGGCCTCGCACCGCGCGGCTTTTGGAGTCCAATTCGAATAGTTCGCCGGTCTCGGCATCCTCGATGGTAAGCAGGCCGGCTTCCGGCAGCGTGCTTTCACGCGGATCGTGCAGATGCAGGCAAACAACATCATGCCGGGTATTTGTCAGGCCAAGTTGTGTGATGAAATCGCGCGGGCCAGCCGCTTGACCCTTCGAGGACTGCGGCGGACCGCCCATACCGGGGGCGTTGCTATGCAGGAAATCGGTCAGCAGGAAAACAATCGCCCGGCGGCGCTGGACCCGGTTCAAAAATTCGAGCGCGCCGGAAATGTCCGTGCCCTTCCGCTGCGGTTGGAAGGCGAGCAGATCGCGAACGAGCCGCAGCACGTGGCGCCGTCCCTTGCGCGCGGGAACAAACAGTTCCACCTGGTTCGTGAACAGGAGTAACGCGACTTTATCGCCATTCTTCGCCGCGGATACGGCGAGCGTGGCGGCAATCTCGGCCGCCAATTCGCGTTTCGTCCGGTTCCCGGAACCAAAAGCGGACGATCCCGAAATGTCCACGGCCAGCACGACCGCGAGTTCGCGTTCCTCCCGGAACGATTTCACGAAGGGACGGCCCATGCGGTAGGTGACGTTCCAGTCGATGTCGCGCACGTCGTCGCCGGGGACATATTCGCGCAGTTCTTCGAAGTCCATGCCGCGCCCCTTGAAATGACTGAGATAAGCCCCGACCATCACGTCGTTCACGAGCCGGTTGGTGCGGACGTCAATTCGACGCACAGCCTGCAGGAGTTCGGTGGCAGTCATGGGTTCAGCGACGTTCGGCGATCAGGCATCTTTGCGGGCTCGTCATTTCACAGCCCGTACAGTTACGGCACCGGCACGGCATTCAGCACTTGTTTGACGATCGCGTCGGACGACACGGTCTGCGCCTCGGCCTCATAAGTGAGGATGATTCGGTGGCGCAAAACGTCGGGGCCGATCGACTTCACATCCTCCGGTATAACGTAGTCGCGGCCCTGCAACAGGGCCCAGGCTTTCGCGGCGAGGGTGAGGTAAATCGTTGCCCGGGGCGAGGCGCCGAATTGGATAAAATGCTTCACGTCGAGTTTGAATTCCTGCGGACGGCGGGTGGCCATGACGATTTTGACGATGTAATCGCGAATCTTTTCGTCCACATGGATTTGGTCCACGAGTTTGCGCGCGTTCAAAATCTCCTCCAGGCCCACTACCGGTTGCGTGGCCGATTCAGGGCTGGTGAACGCCATCCGGTCGAGAATCTTTCGCTCCTCCTGGTCACTCGGGTAATCCAGCAGGACTTTAAACATGAAACGGTCCACCTGCGCCTCGGGCAATGGATACGTCCCTTCCTGGTCAATCGGATTTTCGGTGGCCAGCACCAGAAACGGCGACGGCAGCCGCATGGTTTCGCCGCCGAGCGTCACCTGGCGTTCCTGCATGGCTTCCAGCAGCG
>DASYZW010000375.1:0-9760 GCA_035945915.1 Verrucomicrobiia bacterium
CAATGATGATGACCTTGGGAGGGGTCGACGGACCATCAGGCTTGACTGTCCCGACGATTGACCGTGGTTGTTCAGCTGATTGTATCATTGGTGTCTATTGCGCGCGTGCCTCAAATTTTGCTCCGATGGCCTGCAGGTTAAGCCCCACGAGACTGACTTTGGCAGTTTTAAATCGTCCCTTTGCCACGGCATCACATGCGGTGACACATTGCCACGCGGCGCCGGCCATTAATCCCTGTCCAAGAACTCGAGTTGGGCTCAAGCGCGCGCCGGTCCAGTCATGCCACGCAGCCGCTTCCGCCGCATCCAGGCGCGGGCTGTTTCCCTGGCCATCGCAAAGGAGTTCCAGACGGTTGTCGGCGGAATGGCCATTTAATTGTTTGCGCATAGTGAGCGCAGCCTTGGCGCGGCCATTCAGAGCGGAATAGGTATGCGAATCCGTAATGGCGGTCAACTCAACGCCGATCGATTGGTCCGGTTCGCGACACAGGCAAATGGCTCCAGCCCCGGCGCTGATATAGGTACTCCGGTCAAAATATCGCAACGCATCCGCCGTAATCCAATTTGGTTCTTCGGCGCCAATCACCAGGCAAAAGTCTGTTCTTTCTTCTCCAACCCATTGTGCGCCTAAGGCCATCCCTTGGAGAAAACTGGACGGGTCACCAACTTGGGATGTTACCGACGTGACATTTTTTAGAAGGGCCGCCACATGACTGGCTGGCGCCGCGTGGACTGTTTCCGGAAACAAAAGCGGGCTCGCTGTGGCCGGATTGTCTAATGCTTCCTGATAGAAACGGCACGAATATTGAACGCAACCAGACTGCAGGCAGACGATCAGGCCAATGCGCGCGGCTTCAATGCGGTCCACTTGAATCTGCGACATTGCTTCGAGCGCGGCCGACGCAGAGTAATGCGTTATTGGACTCGTCCGTCGCAACCGCGGATGCGATAAAAACGCCGGACGAGCGGCAGGGGCGGGAACCAATCGCGCCAATAACGATGTCCTGCCATGTTCAGTGGAAGTCGTGGTGCCAACCAGCGGCTGCGGCGATAAAGTTGTCCCGCCATCAAGCGCTTCACGCATCGCCGCAACGGTCCAGCCCGCCGGGGAAACCGCGCCAATTCCGGCGACAAAAATCCGGCTCATTGCCACCTCCTGAAAATCAACGTCGCATTGACGCCGCCGAATCCAAATGAGTTGGATAACGCAAACTGCACATGCGCATCCTGCGGCTCATGAACGACCGGAAATTTGCAGGCCGGGTCCGGCACTTCAAACGCGATTTCCGGGGGGAGCCATTGTTCGCGTAAAGTCATCAGGCAAATAACCGCTTCCACAGCGCCCGCGGCGCCGAGTAAATGTCCAATATTGGCTTTCGTTGAACTTACCGGCAACGTACGGACGCAATTGCCGGCCCATTTAGTGATGGCCAATGCCTCGGAACTGTCATTGAGCACCGTGCCTGTTCCGTGGGCGTTGAGATAGTCAATGTTTTCCGGGGTGACGCCAGCGTTCATGCACGCGGTATTCATAACCATCTGGGTCGTTTGGCCCTGCGGATGAGGCTGGGTCAGATGATGTTGGTCAATCGATGATGCGTAACCGACAATTTCGCCTAGAATATTTGCGCCACGTTGTTTAGCGCTTTCGAATGTTTCCAGCATGACGACCGCTGCGCCTTCGCCAAGGGCAAGGCCGTCCCGCCGGGCGTCAAATGGTCTGCAGACGGTCGTTGATAGCGCTTGTAACGAATCAAATCCTGAAAAAACCATCTCGCATAAAGAATCGAAGCCACCGGCAACAGCGCGCGTGGCATTGCCCGAGCGAATGAGTTCGAAAGCCTGGCCGATGGCGTTTCCTCCTGAAGCACAGGCATTTGAAACGATTGTGATCGGCCCGATAAAATTTAACGCTTCCATCACCAGCCGAGCCTGCACTTGCGGTTGATAGCAGACGGCGCGAAATGCCTGGCCGCGTTGCCTGAGCGGATTTTTGACGGCGCGCCGGAAATAGTCCTCGCCAAGCATCATGCCCCCCCCAGTTGTTCCCAGCACAAAGGGCAGGTTCTCGGCCGGTTCCCACCCCGCCTGTTCCCAGGCCTCATGGGCGGCCAGCAGTAACATCTTGCCCGCCCGGTCCAGTCGCTCCAACCGACGGCCTTCGAGGCGCGTTTGGGGCATTGAATCAGGCAAATCTGCCTCGGCGGCTGTTTTTGCGCGCTGGCCTCTTACGTCAAACAAGGTAACCGATCGAAACGCCGTGCGACCGGCCCTAAATCCCTTTGAATTCGAGTTCCATCCCACACCCAGGGCAGTCACAATTCCGACGCCGGTAACAACGACGCGGACTGGCTTATGTGACAATGGCGCAGTTGGAAACAGCATGACCAAATTAAAAGTTAAAAAGGATTGCGGAAAAAGGAAAAAGGGTTACCGGAAGTAGTCCGCTACGGTCCTCAATAATTGCTGGCGCGGCGCGTGATCGCTCTTTGGTAATTATCAAAGAAAATTGTATTTGAAAATGCACCACAATGCGTGGACGCCATCGCGCCAGCCGATTTTTTTTCCTTCTGCATACGTGCGTCCGTAGTACGAAACGGCCACCTCGTACATCCGGACATTTATTTTGGCCATCTTGGCAGTGATTTCCGGCTCAAAACCGAAGCGGTTTTCCTCGATTTTCACGCTTTGAATGATTTCACGGCGAAATAACTTATAGCAAACCTCCATGTCGGTCAGGTTCACGCCACTGGCCATATTCGACAAAGTGGTCAAAAATTTGTTTCCCAACGAGTGCCAATAAAACAGGACGCGATGGGCATCCGAGCCGATGAATCGCGAGCCAAACACAACATCCGCCTTGCCAGCCAGAGCCGGCGCTAGCAGGCGGTAATACTCTGACGGGTCGTATTCGCAATCCGCGTCCTGCACAATGACATAGGGCGCGGTCGCTTCGGTAAATCCTGACCGCAACGCCGCTCCTTTGCCCTGGTTCACCGGATGCCGAACCAGTTTGACGCGCGGTTCGTTCTGCGCCAGGGGCCCCAATTTCTCCCAGGTGCCGTCGGTCGAACAATCGTCCACGATAACAAATTGTTGGACAGGACGTTGCGCCAAAACGTTTTTAAACACGCTCGCAATGGTCTCGGATTCGTTGAATACAGGCATTACCACGGTAAGACACGGTTCAATGTCGGAGTTGGATCTGATTTCTATCATTTGAGATGTCGTAAATGCCCGCTAAAAGGCTCGCAAATTGGCCGGAACTTTTCAATGAGCAAATTAGAAAATGCTAAACCTTCGGCGATCGGGGTCTGAAATGAGCTTTTGCGGGTATCGGTTTAATTCGGCCCGTTAAAATCAGCCGTTTGGATTTCAAAAATCAAAAAATTCCAATCTGCTCTTTGCGTCCGGAAGCGTTTCAAGTAATATAACAGTTTGGGTTAGTCGAAAAATTTTAGTCTGTGAGTAAAGAACTGATTCGTATCGGCGGCGCGCGCGAGCATAATCTCAAAAACCTCACGCTTTCAATTCCGCGTGATAAGCTGGTGGTCGTCACCGGCCTGAGCGGCAGCGGAAAGTCCTCGCTCGCCTTCGACACAATTTACGCCGAAGGCCAGCGAAAATATGTGGAAAGCCTGTCGGCCTATGCCCGCCAGTTCCTCGACCAGTTGCAAAAGCCAGACGTCGATTTCATCGAAGGCCTGTCCCCGGCAATTGCCATCGAGCAACGCAGTTCGGGCAGCAGTCCGCGGTCAATCATCGCCACCACCACGGAAATTTACGATTACCTGCGCCTGCTCTATGCGCATATTGGCCAGGCGCACTGTCCCGAAACCGGTGTCCCCATCGTTCCGCAGAGCACCAGCGATATCGTGGACAAAATCCTCGCCTTGCCTCCGAAAACCAAAGTAATGCTTTTGGCGCCCGTCGTGCGCCGTCAAAAAGGCGAATTTCGCGATGTCCTTGAGCGCCTCGCGCGCGAAGGTTTTGTCCGGGCCCGCGCTGACGGCGAATTTGTCGAACTAGGCGATACCAACCGTCCAGTGAAGCTGGACAAAAAGAGATTCCATAATATCGAGGCCGTCGTGGATCGTCTCGTGATTGACGACAAAATCCGCGTTCGCCTGGGCGATTCCGTCGAAACCGCCTTGCGTTGGGGGGAGGGCGTTTTGCTTGCGCTGCATCAATTGCCGGCGACTCCGGCGACAGAGTGGATCGAGACGCTTCATTCGAACAAAATGTGTTCGCCCGCCACCGGCAAAAGTTTTGATCCGCCCACGCCCAAGCATTTTTCTTTCAATGCTCCGGCGGGCGCCTGCCCGGTCTGCCATGGGCTCGGGCAGAAAATGGTTTTCGACGAACATTTTGTGGTGCCTGACGCCGCCGAGCCGCTCGAACGCGCCATCCAGCCCTGGCGCCGTTCCGGCAAGCGAATGAATGTATATTATAAGGCGCTGCTGCGTTCTGTCGCGGCGCACTTTAATGTCAGCCTTGATACGCCTTACAAAGACCTGCCGGAGGATTTCAAAAACGTTTTGCTCAACGGTTCAAACGGCGACGAAATTGATTTTTCATTCTGGCGCAGCGGCTCAGTCCATAAGGTTTCGCGTCCATTCGAAGGCATCCTGCCGAACCTCGAGCGGCTCGCAAACGAGAGCGAAAGCGAATTCGTCCGCAATCGCCTCAAGCAATACATGAGCCCGCAATTTTGCGATGCGTGCAAAGGCAAACGTTTAAAACCAGAAATCCTGGCGGTTACGCTGGGCGCGGATCAAAACGGCGGTTCTGCAGTTTCGGGCGTCCAGGAACCCAAAGCTCAGGGCGCAAAAGCAAAGGCCAAAAAAATTCCCGGCCTCTCCATCATGGACATTTGCGGGTTGTCCGTCGATGCGGCGGATGAATTCTTCGCCTCTCTCAAGCTCTCCGAATTTCAACGGAAAATCGCTGCCGAAGTCATCAAGGAAATTCGCGCACGCCTCGGCTTTTTGAAAAATGTCGGGCTGGGTTACCTCACGCTCGACCGTGAAAGCGGCACGTTGAGTGGCGGGGAAGCGCAGCGGATCAGGCTGGCGACGCAAATCGGCGCGGCCCTGGTTGGCGTGCTTTATGTCCTCGATGAGCCCAGCATCGGTTTGCACCAGCGGGACAATGATCGCCTGCTTGCCACGCTCAAGGGGCTGCGCGACCTCGGAAACACGGTCCTGGTGGTCGAGCACGACGCCGACACCATTCGCCATGCCGATTACATACTGGATTTGGGGCCGGGCGCGGGCGTTCACGGTGGCGAATTGGTCGCCTCCGGCACCTTGCCCGAAATTCTCGCGAGCAAAAACTCGCTCACTGGAAAATATCTTACCGGTGAACTTTCCATACCGGTCCCGAAACAGCGAAACGCTCCGACAGAAGAGAAGGGATGGCTCGAAGTCCTTGGCGCCCGGGAAAACAACCTGCAAGACGTCGATGTTCGCATTCCACTCGGCACCTTGACCTGTGTCACGGGCGTCAGCGGTTCGGGCAAAAGCACCCTGGTCAATGACATCCTCCAGCGCGCATTGTTCCGCAAGTTTTACGGATCAAAGGAAATCCCCGGCGCGCACCGGGCATTAAAAGGATTCGAAGGCCTGGACAAGGTAATTGTGATCGACCAAACACCCATTGGTCGTACGCCGCGCAGCAATCCGGCCACCTACACCGGAATGTTCAACCACATCCGCGACTTATTCGCCCGTCTGCCTGCCGCAAAAGTCCGCGGGTATGAGCCCGGCCGCTTCAGCTTCAATGTCAAAGGCGGACGTTGTGAAAAATGCGAAGGCGACGGTGTCCTGAAAATTGAAATGAATTTTCTCCCGGCGGTCTATGTGACGTGCGAAGCCTGTGGCGGCAAACGGTACAACCGGGAAACTCTGGAAATTTCTTACAAAGGGAAAAATATTGCTGACGTCCTGGACATGACCGTGGACGAAGGGGTGGATTTTTTCCGGGCAGTCCCGAAGATTTACGATCCGCTCATCACCCTGGCTGAGGTTGGGCTGGGTTACATTCACCTGGGACAACAGGCCACGACCCTGAGCGGCGGCGAGGCCCAGCGCGTCAAGCTCGCCACCGAATTGTGTCGCAAAGCGACGGGCCGGACCCTTTATATTCTGGATGAACCAACGACCGGCCTTCACTTCCACGACGTTGCCAAATTGCTCGAGGTACTCTTCAAATTGCGCGAAACCGGCAATACCCTCCTGGTCATCGAGCACAATCTGGACGTGATTAAAACGGCCGATTGGATCGTTGATCTTGGCCCGGAAGGAGGCTCCGGCGGCGGCAAAGTCATCGCCGAAGGGCCGCCCGAAAGGATAATTGAGAACCAGCAAAGCCACACCGGGCGATACCTCAAATCCGTTTTGAAAAGTTGAGCGTTTGCCCGCCTTACACTTCAACGGGCGCTTGCGCAGTTGAACAAATGGGAATTGGGCAAGTAGAAACCTATCGGCACCGCCGTTAACCGAGTGTCCTGCGGATCTGCCTGTAGTTTCTGAGCCAGGGGCGGATTAGCGCAGAAGGTAGCAGCCTGGGGTCAAGCCCGATGCCGGGAATGGACCACCCCGACCGCCAATGACGCTGGCAATCCTCCGACCTTCCTATGGTTGCCCGCTCCCGCCCGCCGATCCATATATTTGCCCCGTAGCATAACTGCCGTCGTTGCAGGCAAGTTGCACATAAATTCCGGCCAGTTCCACCGGTTGTCCGGGTCGGCCCATCGGGGTTTGCGCGCCAAACTGTTTAACCTTTTCCTGCGTGGCGCCGCCGCTGATTTGTAATGGGGTCCAAATCGGACCGGGCGCCACGCCGTTAACCCGAATTCCCTTATGCGCGAGTTGCTTTGCCAGGGACTTCACGTAATTCATCGTCGCCGCCTTGGTTTGAGCGTAATCGTACAAATCCGCCGATGGATCGTAAGCCTGCTCAGAAGTGGTGCCGATAATGACTGAGCCAGGTTGGAGATGGGGCAGCGCCGCCTTGATGATCCAAAATGGCGCGTAAATGTTTGTCTTCATCGTCCAATCAAACTCTTCTGTGCTGATATCCAGGATGGACGCGCGCGCTTGCTGCCGTCCTGCGTTGTTCACCACTATGTCCAACCCGCCCATTTCATGGACCGCCTTCTCGACAAGCTTTTTGCAGAATTCTTCATCACGGAGGTCTCCCGGAATCGGGACTGCCTTGCGTCCCGCCCCCTGGATAAGTTCCACCACCTCGCGGGCATCTGGCTCCTCTGTGGGGTAATAATTGATGGCCACGTCGGCGCCTTCACGGGCGTAAGCGATAGCGGCGGCGCGTCCTATGCCCGAGTCTCCGCCGGTGATGAGTGCGCGCCTTCCGGCAAGTCTTCCGGAGCCTTTATATGACGTCTCGCCGTGGTCGGGCTTGGGGACCATTTTACCGGCCAGGCCGGGCCAGGGTTGGAATTGGCCCTCGAAAGGGGGCTTGGGATATTTGGTGAGCGGATTGACTAGCATAGGTTCCTCGGTTTCTTCAGTTCTTGAAATGGGTTGGTCGGGCGGATCGGCGAAACTTCGCGACACGGCTGCGGCAGCCAAAGCCGCTCCCATTCCGCCTATCGCTTTCCGGCGCGATATCAGGTGCTCCTGGTTCATGCCCGATTCCTAGCTTGCACAGTGCCGGAACTCGTTGAGGCAAAGCATTCTGAAACCACGTCCGGCCTCTTTGAACCGTCTGCACAATGCACGAATTACCGCGGGCGCGGATTGCGAAATGACAAATCTCGCGGCATTTTCTCCGTGCCTTCACTCGTTTTGAATTATATCTTCACCGGCCTTATGGCTACATTGAAACCATTCGCCGCGCTGCTCCCGAAACCGGAGCTCGCCTCGAAAATTTGTGAACTGCCCTATGACGTGATGTCTTCCGATGAAGCGCGCCAGATGGCAGCCGGAAATCCGTTGAGCTTCCTGCACGTCAGCAAGCCGGAGATTGATTTGCCAATGGGTACGCCCGCGGACGCGCCGGAAGTCTACGCCAAAGGCCTGGAAAATTTTCGAAAACTGATTTCTGAAGGAGCTCTCAGGCATGACGACAAGCCCAACTTCTATTTGTATCGCCAAATCATGGGCCGCCATGCCCAGACTGGCCTGGTTGCTTCCGCCAGTTGCGAGCAATATATCCGCGGTATCATCAAAAAACATGAGTTGACCCGTCCGGATAAGGAAGACGACCGCGTTCGTCATATCGAAACCCTTAATTCCCAGACCGGCCCGGTTTTCCTGACCTATAAAGCCGTCCCTGCGATAGATGACTTTGTCAAAAAGAAGACATCGGACACACCTGAGGTGGATTTTACCGCGAACGACGGTGTTCGCCATTCTTCCTGGAAAATTTCCGATCCCGCGGACATTCGTTTTATCGAGCAGCAATTTGCGCAAATTCCGTACCTGTACATCGCCGACGGCCATCATCGGAGCGCGGCAGCCGGCAGGGTTTATCAATCCCGCAAAGGAGCCGGGCAAAGCGGCGGTTTTCTCACCGTCATTTTCCCTCACAACCAGATGCAAATTTTGCCGTACAACCGGGTCCTTAAAGACCTGAATGGAAAGACCCCGGAAAAGTTGTTGGAGATTTTGAAGGGCATATTTCTATTTGATGCAAAAGGCGCGCCTGCGCCCGCGGCAAAACATGAGCTCGGCCTGTATCTCAATGGCAAATGGCATACACTCACCTTCGACAAAAGGTATTTGGCGCCGGCCGATGCCATTGAGAATCTCGATGTGACGCTGTTGCAGAAACACGTCCTGGGGCCGGTCTTCGGCATTGATGATCCGCGCACCAGCAAGCGCATCTCGTTCGTCGGCGGAATTCGCGGCACAGACGAACTGGAAAAGCTCGTGAACGGCGGCGAATTTGCCTGCGCTTTTTCGATGTTTCCGACGGGCATCGAAGACCTGATGGCGATTGCCGATGCCGGTGGAATCATGCCTCCCAAGAGCACATGGTTCGAGCCCAAGCTGCGAGATGCCATGTTTTGCCATATGATTTGATCGGCATGGACGCCGCTGCTTTGCGGGGAACGCAGTTATCGGCGTTCTCGCCGGCTTAACCGGCCGAAATTGGGGATGTTTTTCAGAATTAATTCTGAATATCGGACAATTCTGTTTAAATTTCGCGTATGTCCAATCGATTCCAACGCGGTTTACGTGCGATTCTTATCGGAATCGTCGTAAACGTGATATTGGGTGTCGCCAAGTTTCTGGCCGGAGTCTTCGGCCATTCGCACGCCCTGATAGCCGACGCCACGGAGTCCTTCGCCGATATTTTTAATTCCCTCGTAATGTGGCGGGCGATTTCGGTCGCGTCTGTGCCAGCCGATGAAGACCACCCTTATGGTCACGGCAAGGCCGAGCCTTTGGCCGGGGCGTTCGGTGCTGTGATGCTTCTGGTTGCCGCCCTCTGGATCACTGCCAAGGCCGGATGGAATATTAATGAATGGGCAAATGGATTTCATCGCCCGCAGCCCGAATGGTTTACGCTCGTCGCACTCGGGGTCGTTGTTCTGGTCAAAGAGGCCTTGTTCAGGTTTGTCGCGCGGGAAGGCTCTGATACCGACAACGCCGCCGTCAAGACCGATGCCTGGCATCATCGCTCCGATGCCGTTTCGTCTGTCGGCGCGGCTATTGGCATAACCGTGGCGCTTGTCGGGGGACCAAAATGGGTTTGCGCCGACGATGTAGCCGCAATTTTTGCGGCCGTT
>DASYZW010000376.1:0-2257 GCA_035945915.1 Verrucomicrobiia bacterium
TACGCTCCGCTGGCGCGCGCCATCATCGGCGGTTTGGCGGTTTCGGTGGTATTGACGGTGTTTATCGTTCCCTGCGCCTATTACCTCCTGTACCGTCGAACCGAGACGACGGCAAAAGGATTTAACGACGTCGAGGCGTCACATTGACCGAAATTAGAATGAAACGATTTGCTCTTCTGGCAGTTTTTTGCGCGTGGTCAACCAGCGGTTTTGGCCAGACCACGGATGTTCCCGCGGACCTGAACCTTGCAACCGCCAAAAAAATCGCGTTGCAGAATCATCCGCAGATTAAGCAGGCGGATTATCTCCAATTGGCCGCGCAGGAGGTAGTCAAGGAAACGCGCTCGGGATTTTTTCCGACCGTCAACCTGTATGCCGACGCGGTGGGTGTGACGTCTGAAGGGGCGCGAATTACGGCCGGCGGCCTGAACAACCCGAGCGTTTATGATCGCGGGGCTGGGGGCGGCCAGGTGAACCAGCTCATTACCGATTTCGGGCGCACGGCCAACCTGACTGCGAGTTCGAAGTACCAGGCGCGGGCGGAAGGTCAAAATGTCGAAGCGACCCGTGAACAGGTCCTCCTGCAAGTGGCTGGCAGCTATTTCAACGTGCTGGAAGCGCAGGCCGTCCTGAACGTGGCCCATCAAACCCTGGACACACGAAAAGCGCTGCTGGACCAAATTACGGAGCTGGCCACCAACAAATTGCGCTCGGAACTGGATGTCAGTTTTGCGCAAGTGGAATTGCAGCAGGCGCGCTTGCTGGTGGAACGATCTCAAAATGACGCCGACGCAGCGATGGCGACGCTCTCGACCGCGCTGGGGTATAGTGAATTTCATCAGTTCAAGTTGTCTGACGAGGCGCCGTCGACTAATGACATTAACGGCGACATTTCGGGGATGGTGCAGACGGCGCTGGCGCGGCGGCCGGAGATTCTTAGCTTGCGCGACGATCGCGAAGCCGCGGTCCGGTACGCGCGGTCCCAACGCGATTCGCGTCTGCCGACGGTTGAGGCGGTGGGCGTGGCCGGCGCGGCGCCCTGGCGCAATGACCAGTATTTGAAGTCTGACTATTTCGCGGGCGGCATTCAATTAAGCGTGCCGTTGTTTGCCGGCGGACTTTATGTGTCCAGGCAACACGAGGCGGAATTAAGAGCAGAGGCAGACAATGAATTATTGCGCAACTTGGAAAACAATGTCATCCGGGACGTGCGTATCGCGTGGCTGGACCTCAATGACGCGCTGCAGCAACTGGAGACCAGTGAAGAATTGGCGGCCAATGCCGCGGATGCGTTTACGCTGGCGCAGGCCCGTTATAAAAGCGGAATCAGTTCCATCGTCGAATTGAGCGACGCGCAATTAAATCTAACCGAGGCCCAGATAGCCGAAGCCAACGCGCGTTACAACGTCCTGATTCAACAGGCGAATTTGAATTATCAGATGGGGATTATACAATAATCGGCATGGCGAATGCCGCAACCCTGGAGGTGCTTCGCGATTATGAATCGCGGAACGTGCTGTTTATAGAACCGGACGGGTCCTGGCCCATTGTTTGGGAACGTGCCCGGGGAAGCCACGTTTGGGACGCGAATGGCAAGAAATACCTCGATTTGACCGGGGCATTTGGCGTGGCCGCCGCCGGCCATGCGAATGCGCACGTGGTCAAAGCCGGCCGCCAACAGATGGGCCGATTGCTTCACGCCATGGGTGACGTGCATCCGCACGCGCAGAAGGCCGCGCTTGCCCGGGAATTGAGCCGGTTGACCTTTGAACGGTGGCCGCGGAGGCGACACGGCGCGGCCCGGGCCCGGACGATTTTTTGTAATTCGGGTTTCGAAGCCGTTGAAGCCGCGCTCAAAACCGCCGTACTGGCCACGGGAAAACGCGAAGTGATTGCTTTCGCCGGAGGTTATCATGGATTGGGCTACGGCGCGCTCAACGTGACGCACCGTGAATTCTTTCGTCGTCCGTTTCAATCACAGCTTGGGCGGTTCGGCAAATTTGTTCCATTCCCGCAGGGGAGAGACACACCGCTTACCGGCCTGGAAAAGCAAATCACCCGGATTTTGCGTCAAAACAGAGCGGGCGCAATTCTGGTTGAGCCGGTCCAGGCGCGCGGCGGAATCGTTGTTCCACCATCAGGGTTCCTGCCGATGCTGCGCGCGCTGTGCGACCGGTTCGGCGCGTTGCTGATCGCCGACGAAGTATACACCGGCTTTGGCCGCACGGGTAAATGGTTCGCCTGCGAACACAGCGAG
>DASYZW010000377.1:0-3672 GCA_035945915.1 Verrucomicrobiia bacterium
CCGAAATTACCGAAGATCACGGCAAATACTATCTCTACTACGCCGTGGGCGACGAAAGGCCGGAACATTTTGTCATACGCGTTGCCACGAGCGAACAGCCTCAAGGGCCTTACGCGGACAGTGGCGCGGTGATGACGGACTGTGATTCGAACCGATTTACGTTTGATCCATTCCCATACCGCGATGATGACGGCCAATGGTATCTTTTCAACGCGTGCGATTTCCCATTTGAATCACCTGGATACCATGCCGGAACAGGGGTCGAAGTGAATCGTCTCCTGAACATGACAACCGCGGGCCATGACTGCCGTGTCGTTGTGCGACCCGCGTATGCCTGGACACTGTACGAGGCGCATCGCCGCATGGATGTTTTTCACCAGACATTTGCCGCATGGCACACGATCGAGGGACCGTGTGTTGTAAGACACGATGGCAAATACTATTGCTTTTACAGTGGCGCAAACTGGCAGACGCCGCGCTACGGCGTGGATTATGTCGTCGCCGATAATCCGTTGGGTCCGTATTCCGGCGCGGGCGATCATGCGCGGGTCCTGCACGGTATTCGCGAGACAGTTTTTGGACCAGGGGGAATTTCCATTGTGACCGGACCGGACGGAAAAACCCAGTACGTCGTTTATCACGCGTGGAACCGGGAAATGACGAAGCGCCAAATGTGCGTGGATAAACTGGAATGGACCCCGGACGGCCCGCGCTGCTTCCCGACGGTCACGCCTCAGACAATCGCGCAATAACTACTTTGCCGCATTGGCGCCTTTGACGCGCATGCGGATGCTGTAAAACGCCTCACTCGCAGTGATAAACAATGTTTTGTGATCGGGTCCGCCGAAACAAAGGTTGCCTGTCCAAGGCTGAGGAACATCGATATGTCCGATCTGTTTTCCGTGTTTGTCGAAAATCCAGACGCCATGGCCGGTAATATAGATGTCGCCGTTCTCGTCTATTGTCATTCCATCCGACCCTTTCGAGCAAAAGAGGGTCTTATTGGTTAGCGATCCGTCTGAAAGTATGTCATAGCGCCAGGTCTGGTCCGCGCCGAGATCGGAAATGAAAAGAGTTTTTCCGTCCGGAACGCCAGTGATGCCGTTGGGGGTTTTAAAATCACCCGCGACGCGTCTTAGAGTGGCGCGATCGGGGGCCAAGTAGTAAACGTCCTGGCTCGGCAGGGCCATTGTCGTATGGTCCCACCATGTCCGCAGATAGAATGGATCGGTCAGATACATGCCGCCATTTGGGGCAATCCAAACGTCATTCGGGCCGTTGAGATATTTGCCCTGAAAATTCGCGACCAAAACTGTCACCGTTTTGTCAGGCGAGATTGCCCAGAGTTCATTGTGTTCATCCGCGCAGGCAATCAGATCGCCGCGGGCGTCAAATTCCATTCCATTCGCATGACCGGAGGGACGCATGAACACCGTTAGTTGCCCATTCGTTGTCCATTCCATAATCCGGTTGTTCGGCTGGTCCACGAAAAAGACATTGCCGGCCCGATCGCACGTCGCCCCTTCGGTGAACTTAAAGCCGCCCGCGAGCTTCACCAGTGTTGCGCCGGGAGCGATCACGTCCCGAGCCCACGATGACGTGGCGAGAATGGTCAACGCGAGAGCCAGGAAAAATACTTTTTGATGTTTCAGGCGAGATTGGATCATGCGTTAAAATTTCAGGCTTAAGCTTTCATAGAGAGTAGTGGCGAATTACCAAAATTCAAAACGTATTTGAATGGCAAATGGATGAGTTCTGACACGAATACATTCGAACCCACTGGCGCCGGCGCCGTTGCTTCCAGCCGGTCGAGCACAACTGACAAGAGTTTTATTTCGACGACGACAATTCGTTGTTGACGACGACGGTAGTTGTGGCCGTCGCCGTGGTTTTGGTCCAGACATCCATGGGATAATTGGCCTTGCGCCACGCCTCAATGCCGCCGAGGAGGGGGCGGACGCGGTTGAAACCTTTCCGGCGCAGAGCGAGGGCGGTTTTCGCGCTTGAAACCTCATTTGGACAGTCGCAGTAAATGACAATCTCGCGATCACGAGCAAGTTCCTTGTGCCTGTTTTCCAAATCCTCCATCGCCATGTGGATGGCTCCGCGAATAATGGCGGGGTCTTGTTCCAGGTCCATAACGGGCCGCACGTCCAGAATGAGAGGCGACTCGCCGGCTTCAAGCATTTGCCCCAGTTCCGCCGGGGTGATTTTCGCGGTACGCAGCTCACGCAACAACCGCTGGCGGTCCCAGAATTTATAAATAATATACAAAGCCACGAGAATAATGATGACGGTAAGAAGGCCGCCACCGAATCGATCGAGGTCCGCGGCGATCCGGGTAATTTGCTCGCTGAAGACATAGCCCAACAGGATGAAGGCGGCGCTGTAGAGGAGCGATCCCAGGCCATCTACCAGAAGGAATTGGCCGGCGCGAACCCCGGCCATTCCGGCCAGCGGCGGAGTGACGGTGCTCATGCCAGGGACGAATTTTGCCAGGATAATTCCCCGCCACCCGTATCGAGTGAAGACATTCACCGTCTTGCGCACGCAAGAATCCGGTTCCAACGACATGCGGCATAACAGGGCCACGACCTGGGTTCCGCGGTAGCGCCCCAGGTAAAACCAAAGAAAGTCCGCCAGCAGGCAGGCCATGACTGACAGTCCCAATGCCATAAACCAATCAAATTTTCCAGCCGCGGCCAGCGCACCCGCCGCCAGCAGCCACGGCGCCGCCGGTATGGGCACGCCCAACTGGTCCAAAAGCACGGCGCCAAAAATAATTGGCAAACCGTGGACGACGAGAAACCTGCTTGTATCGTTCATTGGTTGTTTTGTCCTTTCGACCGGCTCCCGAAGCAATATTGTTCATCCATGAAAAAAATCAAACCATTGTTTGAGCCGAATTTAACATCCACAGTGTCAAAGTTGCCTAAATCGTGCGGACGCCACCCGCGAGCCGTTTGGGCTCTTGAACGTGACTGCTTTTTGGCTAAACTGTTGAATTGTGACTGAACTCCTTCGTAAAAAGATCGGCGCGTTGCCGCATAAACCGGGCATTTATTTGATGCGCGACCGGTTTGGGACCGTCATTTACGTGGGAAAAGCCCGCAACCTGCGCAAGCGCGTCAGCCAATATTTTCATCCGTCGCGCCGAATGGGCTGGGACCTCAAGTTCAATGCCTTGGTCGAAGCGATCTGCGACTTTGACTTTCACCTCGTGCGCAGCGAACCCGAGGCGCTGTTGCTGGAGAGCAAACTGATCAAGGAGTTCAAACCCCGATACAACATCAGTTTCCGTGACGACAAACGTCATTTGATGCTCAAGGTGAATTTGAATGATCCGATCCCCAACTTTACCTTCGCCCGTTTCAAAAAGGATGATGGCGCCCGATATTTCGGGCCTTTTGCAAATGCCGGGGCGTTGCGCAACACGATGGCACTGGTTCGGCGGCAATTCAACCTGCGCGGTTGTCGCGCTTTCACCCCCGGCGATGCTGACTACAAACATTGCCTTTACGCGCATTTAAGACATTGCACGGCCCCTTGCGTCGGCAACGTTACGCGCGAGCAATACGCGCAGCAGGTCATGGCCGCCTGCGAGTTTATCGAAGGCCAATGCCGCGAGATGCAGGACCAACTGGAACTGGAAATGAAAAAGGCGGCGGCAGC
>DASYZW010000378.1:0-1737 GCA_035945915.1 Verrucomicrobiia bacterium
GGACGGCAAAAGATGCTGATCCGATCATTCTGGCCAGCACCGCCTTTGCAGATGGCCAGTCCCTCCCCGATAAATTTACCTGTCATGGCCGGGATATTTCACCCCCGTTGCAATGGAACGGTGTCCCGGCCAACAGCAAAAGCATCGCAATTACGTGCGAGGACCCGGATGCCCCCTCGGGAACATTCACTCATTGGATTATTTTTGACATACCTGCTGCGTCAAACAGCCTTTCCGAAAATGTTTCAAAAACCGCCACGCTGCCGGACGGCGCCGGCCAGGGCAAAAATAGTTTCGGAAATGTTGGCTACAACGGCCCCTGTCCTCCCGGCGGCAAAACGCATCATTATATTTTTAAAATTTATGCGTTGGATAGTTCTGTGACGCTGAATTCCGATGCCGGCAAGGACGACCTGCTTAAAGCGATCGATGGCCACGTCCTCGCCCGGGGCCAATTAACCGGGACTTATCAGGACTAAACCCGCCGACGCGAGGCGGCAGCGGTGCAAACCGCCCGCTTTTTACTTTTTAAATCCTGCTTTGACAGGCAAAATGGCCATATGGGTATTTCTCTGCGCCAATTCGAGGAAATGAAGCTGCGCGTGGGCGGAAAAAAGCCCATGGTTGCCCCTGTCTTCACCCCGTCACCTGTCCAAAGCCGTGAGGCGGTCATTATCCTTGGAATTGATCCTTCATTGCGCGGTACCGGATTTGGAATTATCCAGACCGCGATTCCTCATCCCCGCACCTTAGCGCACGGTACCATTTCCTGCCCGCAAACCTGGGAACGCTCGCGTTGCCTGGCCCGTATTTCCGAGGCTGTCCGGGCCGAGGTTGCGAAATATCGGCCGACGGTTTGCGTTGTTGAAGGCATTTTTTATGCGCAAAACCTCCAGACGGCAATGATCATGGGAGAAGCGCGCGGCGCGGCGCTTGCCGCCGTTGCTGAAAGCGGAATCGAAATCTTCGAAATCGCTCCTCGCAAGGTTAAACAGGCGGTCGCCGGCTACGGCGCTGCCCAGAAAAGCGCCGTTGCCAGGATGGTCCAGCGATTGTTAAACTTGTCCGACCTGCCCGCGCCCGATGCTGCGGACGCTCTTGCCCTGGCGCTCACGCACGCGCGCGAACAGTCGCGGTATAATCTGAGTCCGCCCAAACGCATCTGAAGCATGATTACCTTTCTTCACGGCAAGCTCATCGAAGCCCTGCCCACGCAGGCGGTCGTTGATGTGCACGGCATCGGATATGAAGTTCTGATTCCATTGTCTTCCTTCGACAAATTGCCTGCCCCGGGGGGCGAGATCCGGTTGCTCACCCAACTAGTCATTCGCGAAGATGCTCACACGCTTTACGGTTTTATGTCGGCCGCGGAACGAGAGCTTTTCCGGCTGCTGATCAATACCGTTTCCGGCATCGGGCCTAAAATTGCGCTCAATATCCTGAGCGGCATCTCCGTGACGGCCTTTCGGGGCGCGGTTGCGAATAGCGATGTTAAATCGCTCTCGCAAATATCCGGCGTGGGAAAGAAAACTGCCGAGCGCATCGTCGTTGAATTGCGTGATAAAATCGGTGCGGCCGGCGCGTGGGAGGCTGCCAGCGCGCAACGCGCCCTTTCGCCCGAGGACCAAAAAATCAATGACGCCGTCCTTGCGCTGATGGCGCTGGGATTCAAACAAATTGAAGCGCATGATGCCGTCCGCGCCGCCGCCGCCGCGCTGGGCGCAAACGCCACGGTGG
>DASYZW010000379.1:0-6759 GCA_035945915.1 Verrucomicrobiia bacterium
GACCACGTCGCCGGTCGCGCCGCATTTTTCGGTCGGATGCAGGACCGGTTTTGGACGAAATTCGCCGGGAAGCTCGGCCATGGCAGGCAAAATCCAGACGCCAAGGCAGGCGATCACAAGTATCGTTTTATTCATAATGGACATCGCCCTAACCCCCGGCCATTCACCTGTTATCTCAGGACTCCTGGTTTTATGTTCCAGCCGTCGAGGGTGATTTCAGGATGTTTGCCGGCGTCGGACTCCCGGAATTCAATCCGGAAATTGCGCGATTCGCCCGGGAGCAGACAATAGTAATTGTCGTCGTAATACGCCGGCAAAATGCGCGCACCGCTTTTGCGGTCGCGCAGGGTCAGGCGGACTTCGATCGCAGGCACTTTGCCCGTGTTCGTGATACGCCCCTCGACAAACGGTCCGTTGGCTGAATGTCGCAAATGCCATTTGCCTTTGACGGCAACCTGCGGAAGCGCGTTGAGCTGCTGCAATTGGCGTTCATCGCGGGCGTGCCAATAAAAATTGCGCGACAATAGTTTCCCGGCATGATCGCGCAACTCCAGGTTCACGAAATGCGCGCCATTGGCGGGAAAATCGAGCGTAAAAGCATCGGTACAGTCGCCGCCGTTAGCGGTGAGAGTTTCGTTGGTAGTTTGTTCGGCGTGGCCGGACAGATCGTAGACGGTTGCGCTGGCGGTTACATCGGTTAGCGATTCAGCGCGGTGATTGATGACCTGGATTTTACACTCGGGCTCGGTCATCTGGATATGGACCGGTTCGGCGCCTTTCATCGCGCCAAAGAGAGACGCATTTGGATCGTAATCCGATGTGTATAATTGCATGACCAAACTCGGCCAGGATGGATGAGTCATCCAGATAATGACGCCACTGCAGTTGTTCCACAAACGGCTATTGAAACCCTCGATAATGGCGCGATACGTTTCGTAATTTTCCATTTGGGCTTTGCGGCAGCAATCATCGAGATCGGTCGGCGCGCCGTAGCGGGCTGTCATCCGCTCAAAAGTGGAATTGATATCTGCGGCGCCTTTTGAATGCATATCGTGGTACGCCCAGTCATCGCCTGGCGGCCACAGATCGGCGGCGGGCATCATCGTGTGCATGACTTCGGCGGATGGAATCGAGCTTGCGCCCAGTTCAGTCGTAAATCCGTCGTTGAAGTTGTGGAAATAATCCCGCATCGGATAATTCGACCAGGGCCCGCTGTCCCGCAAATTCACCAGGCGGGAATTGGGCTGATAATAGCGCGTACCATCGAGTTCGCGAATCATTCGGTCCAGCGCCTGGTTCATGTCCTCCGGCGGGACGCCTTCATTGCGCGGGCACCATAGGGCAATACTCGGATGGTTGCGGAAGCGTTTAATCGTGTCCTCGCAATTGCGAAGAAAAAGGGCGTGGTCCACCGCGGTGTAGTCCCAGGTTTCCGTGTTCAACCAGAACTCGTTCCACACCATGATGCCGTATTGGTCGCAGAGATCATAAAACGCCTCGGATGTGCTCTGCCCGGCCCAATTGCGGATGATGTTCAGGTGCGCGTCATGCTCGAGCCGGATGTACGGCTCCAAATGCCCGGGCGAAACATTTTTCATCGCATCATCCATTCCCCAATCGCCTCCGACACACTCGATGCGGCGGCCGTTGACTTTGATGACGAGGTAAATGCCCAGGTCGTTATCCGCAATCGGGCGGAGGGCGGGAGAATTTTCCTTGCCCGGCCAAATGCCAGGGTCGGTTTGCTGGCCTTGCCCCCAATGAAACGGCGTCGAAGGAATAGTGCCACCGGCCGCCAGAATTGCCGCATGCCGACGCGCGGTATTTTCCGGACCATACATCATCGTATAACGGCGATTGTCAATGACCGGGCCGGACGACGGAGGCAAAAGGAGCGGCGTATATTCGACGCGCTCGCGGCTGCCATCAGGCTTTTTGACCTGAAGTTCATAGCTCATTTCGCGAATGCCGAAGCGGACTGCGGTGTGGTCGGACTCATCACCACTGTCACTGATAAATTTGAGACTCAAGTGGTATAGTTCAGGTTTGCCGTACCCATTGGGCCACCAGAGGCGCGGATGCTGGACGGTGAGCTGCGCAAAATCCTTTGGCGCAAAGCTGACATTTGCCGTCTCTCCAGCCTGTAATGTTACCGGTTGTTCAAACTTCACGCCTTCGAATGAGCCTTCCAATTTTCCATGCTGAACCGAGTCCGACAGGTTGCGAAGATCGGTCTTAACAGTCACGTCGGCGCTGGATGTATCGGGCAAAGGTAACTGGGTAATGACCTGCGGATCGTCAATTGTCACCGGGCCAGTCGCGCGCAGCACGACGTCCTGCCAAATGCCCGCATCCCGGTCGCGAATCGGCGGAATCCAATCCCATCCTTCGCTGCATTGAAACGTCGGTCCGTCTAAACACAATTTTCCACCGTCTTCCCGTGGTCCGAACTTCACCGATTCTTCAGCCAAAAGTCCGGGGTCCGGCGGCGGCGCGATCATCACCGCCAAAACGTTCTTCCGTCCGGGCTGAGCCAGGCGGCTCACATCAAAATTCCCGCGAATAAACGCCCCGGTGATATGGCCCAGATACCGGCCGTTGAACCAGACTTCGGCGTAGTAATTGATGCCCTTAAATTGCAGCATCAAATGACGGCCGGAAAATTTGTCAGGCAAGTCGAACTCCGTGCGGTACCAGTAATCCTGTTTGTTCAACGTTTCGGGGATCAGCCGGTTGTTTAGGCCGAAATAGGGATCGGGATAAACACCTTCATTGACAAGCGTGGTCAGAACCGTTCCCGGAACGGTGGCGTCGTACCAATCGCGCGTGTCCACGCCGGGCTGCGATAGGCTCGCACCATCGGCGTTCAGCCGGGGCGCTTCGATCATTTCCCAGCCGGCGTCGAAGACCAATTCATTCCCGCGAAGCGTCGGCTCCCCGGGATTGGCGAGTTTGGCTTTGCGCTGGGCGGTGTTGACCAGCGGGGCGCGTGAGACGGGAAATTCATCGGCCGGTTCGACCACGTCGCCGGTCGCGCCGCATTTTTCGGTCGGATGCAGGACCGGTTTTGGACGAAATTCGCCGGGAAGCTCGGCCATGGCAGGCAAAATCCAGACGCCAAGGCAGGCGATCACAAGTATCGTTTTATTCATAAGTGAGTGACGGGTGATGAATGGACTCCCTTCGCAGAAGGACGGTACGACCAGAGACACGGCTTAAAGCCCGGTTAACCGGCGCGCGGGATACCTGTCCGGCAACGGATGAAATGCTGACGGTAATTGTGCCATTGGCCGGGATGTCAACTTTTACCAGGACGGCGGTCTTTGTGTTATTTAAGCAATCGTATTCGGCGAGGATGTTACCGTTGATGGCCTGATCATATTTTGCCTTTGGTAAAACGAACCGAACCCGGCCATCGTAAAATTCTTCCGGCAAGTCGTTGGTGATGGTCACAAAATTTCGGGTGATGTACCGCGTATCAGGCGCGTCGGCGCGGACCTTGAGCGTCGCTCCATTATCGGTGAACAGACCCCAAACATCTTTCTTCACGTCACGCGGCCCCTGGGTCTGGTCGCACTGCCAGCCGTCGGCAGCGCGGCGGAAATTGAAGAAACCGGACCGGCCCCAGAAGAACGTGGCCCCATCCATGTAAATAAAATAGGGCGACGTCCTCACCGTAACCGTCCGATGGCCGTGGCCGATGAGCATGAGGTCGCAGTTGGCCGGCGTAAACGGATAATTGCCGGTGGGTGCGCCATCCCATTTAGCATGATAATGCTGGCCGATGAGCCGGTACTTGACCGTGGGATCATTCAAGGCAGCTTCATAATCATTCGATGCCCATTCGGCCAGCGCGGCATCGCTCCAATCGTGCATCAGGACGTAAAAATCACCCATTCGGAAAGAGTAGGTGCGCTGTCCGAATTGCTCCTCGTAAATCCGGGCGGACAGCGGATGCCAATCGATGCGCGAGCCCAACAGCAGTTTGCCCGGCGGGGTGACGTCGTGATTGCCGGGCGTTTCCACATACGGCACGTGATAGCCTTTATGGCAATCCTGGTACATGTGGCTTAATCGCAATTCGAGGTTGCTGGTTTCCTCGAATGAAAAGATTTTTTTGCCGCGCGGCGTATAACCCCAATTTGCCCAATTGTTCCAGCCGTCCAGCGCGCCGTTGAAATCAATCTGGTCGCCGGTCACCAGGGCAAAGCGCGGGTTGATCAGGTTGATGGGTTGTTGCATCCACATCATTTCCTCCCAGGTGCCGACCATTTTATAGTATTGGCCCGAAGGATCGGTATGAAACTGATTGACGATCTGCTCGTCCGAAAGGTGCAAAATATAAAAATCGGCGGCAAAATCCGTAATGACGCTGACCGCCTGCGGCTGCGTGGCGGCGCATTCGCTGCATCCGATTTTCAGGGTAAATAGTTCCGGCGAAGTATCCGCCGGGACCCGGACTTTGATTCGCCACCCCGGTTCGGAACCATTGTTAATGGCCGCATAAGTGGCCGAGACAATTTCGCAAGGCCAGGTTTTTAAATCATTGGCCACAGACGCAGTCCAGCCGCGCGCCGCGGAATCGGCTTTCACTTCAGCGGTAAAAGTGCGGTCAGCGGGACTGTCGAGCGCCACAATGACCGGGGTGGCGAAACGAGGACGCCAGAGCGCGGCGTTGTTCTGAACACTATGATGATTGAAGGCGTTCGAACCGGCGGCCAGCGCGAGAAACGCCGCGAGCAGAAGATAGAGAAACCAGCGCAGGACCCGGAATCGCCCCGGCGGCGAGGAGTGGCTCATTGCGACTGTAGCCGGTAAAACCGGGCGCCGCCATTATCGGCGGGCAAATTCGCCTGCCCTTGGTTGTTTGTCCAAACCGGTTGGGCGGACGAAGGTACCCACACAATCGGCGGTGTCAGATTGGTTGTGGTGTAGAGGGCATAGCCGACGCCGCTCGCGGCCCAACTGGCGGTTCCGCCCCCAATATCCAGCGATAACGCAGGCACGGCGCGGGTCACGGTTGAATAACTTTGCAGGACCGAATTCGACACGACCGTCGCCCAACTCGCCCAGACCCGGTTGGAATCTTCGACGCCACCGTAAATGCGAGCCTCATCCATTGCGCCCGTGAAATATAGAGAACTGTTGGTAAACCGGCCGAAGTTCAAATCCGCATTGTTGACAAAATCGGATACGAGCCCGGGTCCGCCGGAAACAATCGGTTCAGGCGCGCCGTCGACATAAATCGTGGCGGTGGCCGCGGATCGATTTACGGCCGCTGTCACCAAATGCCATTGGCCGGCCTTTACCAGGTTGGTGGTCGTCGAGATTTCCGATCCGCTGCTGCCATCGCCGGTGTCCAGCAGGACCGCTCCGTTGGTCGTTTTGTAAGCATTGACAAACAACGAAAAACCGGCTGAACCGAAGCCGCCTGATTGGTTTGCCCAAATTGCCTGGCAACTGGAAGCCCCGGGCTGGACGTTTACCCACGCAGACAAGGTGAAAGCATTGTTCAAATCTTGAACCGGGCCGGCATCTAAATAGGATGAGGAGCCGTTAAACTGTTGCCCTTCATCCACAATGCCGGCGGTCTGGACCGGCGCCACGCCCTGGACAGCCGGATTATTAAGCGTGCTGTCTGCGTAGGGAAATCCGGATTGTTCCAGGTGCCAAACCAAATCAAAGTTCGGCCAGGTTGCGCCATTGGTTGTGTAAGCAGGGGAATTGGTCGCCAGCGGATTGCCCCAATAGGCCCACACGAAATCGTTTGGGCCGGAGATCGTCGGCACATTGACCCAAACACTCGACACTCCATTGGTATTCCAATGGTTGATCTCATACGGAAGCGGCACGATACCGCTTTCATCCGCAAATCGAAGGTCACCGCCGCTCAATGAGGCAAATTGGCGATACGAAAATCCCGGCAGATTCGTGCTCAAATTCACCAGCACAGGGAAATTAGTCAGCGTCTCGCCCCGGTTATATCCCGAAAAAAAAAACCTTCATGTTCGAACCGTAACCGGCGGGATTGATTGTTACTGTGCTAAACTGCGACGTGGCAGGCGACCATGAATTGGTTGTGAAAGTCTGGGCATAAAAACGATAGTAATAGTTCGTGCCCGGTGACAGGCCCGTAAGAGTGGCCGTGAAGGTGGAAGGAATGAAATTTGTATTTATCCCAACGTACTGCGCGTGCTGCCACCCACTGTACGTGTTACTGCCATCCTGCGTTCCGTAATACAGCCAAACCACCGCCTCATTATCACCGTAAACCCCCTGGGCGAGCCCGCCGGAGACGGATGCAGTGTTATTCGTGGACACCGTTGCCCCGGCATTTGAAACCGTAAGCGGGACCGGCGCAGAGAGCGGGGCGTTGAGCAGCGGCGACATCATCGCGCTCAGTTGCGTATCAGTCGGCAAAGTCCCATTGGTCTGGTAATATTGGGCGGCAAACATCTTCGCGTCGTTGATAAAATAGTTGTGGAGATACCAGGCGGGAACTTTCTGGTCGGCATAATTGACAAGGCAAAAGTTCGTGGCGTAATTGGCGTTTGTATTGCTATACATTTCCCACATCAGAATATAAGGAAGGCAGTTGCCGTTATAGCTCCAGTTTATCAGACGCTGGAGATACGAACGAATTTGCGGTTCCTGCTGGCTGGTCGGCTCGTAGCCCCAGCCATATTCGCCGATCCACATGCGGCAGCCCGGGACAACGTTCGCTTTATTGGTGGGAAGCATCGACTCCATGTAATTGAG
>DASYZW010000380.1:0-20154 GCA_035945915.1 Verrucomicrobiia bacterium
GAGTTGGGTATGTCGGAGGGCTGGTGTTTTGGCTGGCAACCCTCTATTGGCTGCTGGAAATTCCCTACACCTGGCATTCGGTCCCGCTCGGTCCCGGCGCGGGATGGCTCGCGTTGTGCGCCGTGCTTGGAATATATACCGGAATCTGGACTTGGGCGGTTTCGTCGTTTTCGCGCCGGCTTTTGGAATTCTGGGCCGGCCGCTTTTTATGGGCCATCGGCGGCGCGGCGGCGTGGGTAGCGCTGGAAATGATCCGGGCGCGCTTTTTAGGCGGATTTCCCTGGGAATTTCTCGGTGTTTCCCAATCCAAAATGATTCCCCTGCTCCAAATTTCGTCCTTCACCGGTATCTACGGTGTTTCTTTCGTGGTGGTTTGGGTTTCATTATCGCTGTATTCCGCCGTACGGATGATCGCGGCCAAGCCTCAATCCCGCTTTGCATGGCAACCGGAGGTTTTTCCGCCATTGCTGGTCGTCATCATCTTGTTCGCCGCCGGCGAACTGAAGGCGAACCAATCACATCCGACAGTCGCGACATTGCACGTTGCCCTGGTCCAGCCATCGATTCCGCAGAACCTGATTTGGGATGAAAACGCCAACGCCATTCGCTTTCAACAATTACTGCAGCTTTCAGAAAGCGCGCTGAGCAACAAAGTGGACTTGCTGGTATGGCCGGAGTCGGCTGTACCGGACCTGGATGATACCACGCATCCGGCAATCACGAACCTGGCATATGAGCATCACGCGTGGATTATTTTTAATTCTGACGACGCGGTGCCACGGGCTAACGCGACCAATCAATATGATAACGACGTGTATAACGCAGCATTTTTGGTCGGTCCCGACGGCGGATTGCGTTTTAACGAAATTTATCACAAGCAAAAGCTTGTCATATTTGGGGAATACATTCCGTTTTCGTGGCTGCCCGTGATGAAATGGTTCACACCCATTAGCAGCGGTTACGCGGCGGGCCGGGATGCAGTGAAGTTCAATCTGGAAAATTTCAATCTAACTGCATCTCCGTTGATTTGTTACGAGGACATGTTCCCGCAATTGGGACGCAAAGCGGCGGAAGGCGGCACGGATTTCCTGGTCAACGTAACCAACGATGGGTGGTTCGGCGAAAGTGCCGAACAATGGGAGCACGAGGCAAGCTCAATTGCGCGCGCCGTTGAAAACGGGGTCCCGCTGGTTCGGTGCTGCAATAACGGCATCACCTGCTGGATTGACGCGACCGGACGGGAACGGGAAATTTTTAGCGACGCCGAGGGCACGGTTTACGGAAGCGGATCGATGATATTTGACCTGCCGTTGGAAAAGCATTTGCCCACGTTTTATACGCGGCATGGAGATTTATTTGGATGGGGTTGCGCGGGGTTGAGCGTGCTTCTTCTCCTGGTTGGCAGGCGGCGTGAGGATGCGGTTCTTTAATTTAGCTTCGCGGCCCACCTCACGCAGATTACTGCCGAATGAGGGCTGTTAAATCCCACTTCTTGAATTTGACCATGTCAAGGCCATGGACGGGGATCTGAAGGCCGCCGGGATTGGGCAATTTCGCGAAATCTTCAGTCGGCAAGACCAGAATGAATGGAGGTGTGTTGGTAAGGAAAGTCGTTGCCGAACCCGCGTCGCCAAGGACAATGTAATTCGTAGTGACACCGCGAAATTTCCAAACAAGGCTGGGTTCGACATAACCGAAACATCCGATTTTCGTCTCCGGCTTCACATAGGGCCGTGTGGCCTTCCAGAGATTGAGCGTGAGCAAAGAGCCACGAACGAAACTGAGGCCAACAACCGTAATAAAGAGCACGAAGATGACCATTACAGCCAGCCGTTTGACAAACCAGTTTGGAAGCTGGGCGTCACCGGAGATCCGACATGCCAACCACAACGAAATCACCGGAAAGGCTGGCATCGTATAATGCGGCAATTTGGTTTTCACAAGCGAGAACACGACGAATACAATCCCGGCGACGACGAGGAGGTACCAGCCAGAATTGTCGGCATTGCGTTCCGGCCACCAGTTCCGGAGCGCCGAAGGCACGCGGGTAGACCACGGGAAAAAACTGACAAAGAAGGTCAAGAAGTACAGCGGCAGCATCAAAACGAATCCCAAGATGCCGGTCAGTCCATGGCTGTTATTGATATTCACTGCGCGCTGATAGACCTGTTCGTTCATCCCGACAAACCAAAAAGCCCCATGCGTTTCTTTTAGCGCGGGAATGCCCCACGCGCCGATGATCGCCAGCGTAAAGAGGATGCCGGGCACGGTTTCAATGATCGGCAGGCGAAAGGAATCCTTTCTCAACGCGCGGCCTAAAGCAATCCCCGCAATCGGCAGTAATGCCTCCGGGCCTTTGGCGAGAAATCCCAGGGCGAGCCCGACGTAAAAGATCGGCCACCATTTCCAACGCGAGGGTTGTTGCGGCCGCGTAAGTTCCCATCCGCTCCAGGCGGAAAGCGTGAAGAAGAAAATCAATGCCATGTCTGCCGTTGCGATACGGCCGATAATCGCGAGGTGCACGCCGGTAAGGAGTATCGCGCCCGCAATAAAACCGGTTTTTGCATCCGCGAGCCGTCGCCCCCAGCGCACCAGCAGCAGTGCCGTTGCGACGGTAAAAAGCGCCGACGGCAGCCGCGCGGAAAAGTCATTGGCGCCGAGAACCCGGTAACTCGCTATCTGGCACCAGTAAATCAATGCCGGCTTGTACAGCCGCCACTGACCATTGAACCAGGGGACGATGTAATCGTGGCGCTGGATCATTTCGCGGGATGCCTCGCCGAAGCGCGCTTCATCGCGGTCGGTCAGCGGAAGAATCCAATTACCGACAAGCAATAATACGAGTCCCAGGCAAATTATCGAATATTCCGGCCGGGAAGTGAGCTTTTTGAAAACAGATTCCATTACGCTGCGGAAAAAACGTGCGGGAAGGCTAACGATTACAGAGTTGCTTTACAAGCGCGGAGCCCTAAGAAGGTCACGCGCTGGCAGCAAGCGTTGAGATAGCTGCCTTGGCCGCTGCCGGCGCATTTTTGGGCTGGCCAGGAGATACTGTCTGGCCGCCCCAGGGACACAATCCATTCGCATGGAGAGGACAGTTGCTTTTAGCTTCGGTATTCCGAGCAGGCGCGTTCTCGGGATTTAAGGACAATTTCCGCCATTGCCCGGGGCTCGCGCCATACCGTTTCTTAAAACACGTATTAAAAAGTCCCAAATGATTGAAACCACACTGCTCCGCAACATTGATGACTTTCTCGCGCGGATTTCGAAGGAGGGACACTGCTTTAAGAAGACGTATTTCCATCCGTAACGCGGTGATGGAAAGACCAAAGTGCTGGTGAAAAAGGCGGTTTAAGTGGCGTCGGCTGCAACTGAACCGGGCAGCCAGTTCATCCACCGAAAGTTTCAGCAACTCACTGGACGAAAGCTTTTCGAAGACCTGGATCATGTGATCTTCCGACCAGCGCAGCCCGCTGCGCTGCGTATGAACGTTTTTGAATTCATCGGCCAGAATGGCCGAAACTATTCGCAGCAATTGGCTGCGTTGTTGGAGCCGAGCCTGGGTATAGGCCATTTCCAGCAAAGGCTGGCACTCCATCGCGACAGTGCTGCCGGCCGAAAAGATGCGCCCGGCCTTGAAATTGTTCATCACATTATGGAGCAAGGCAATTTCATTGCTCGAAAACAACGGGAACAAATGTTCAAATAAAACCGAAAACGTGGCAAAAACGGATTCGCTCTTGTCGTCGGATTGCAAACGGCCGACGGAATGCTTGTTAAAAATCAGGACGTTTCCCGGGACGAGCCGGTGTGTGGCGTTGGGAAAGACGTATCTGCCCACGCCACCTTTTAAAAAGACGAATGTAAACTCGTCTTCGGTGCGGGATTCATTGACCCACATTTCTGACGGCTGCAAACGAACCAACCGCAATTTAAGATGGTCGTCCCCAAGCATAGTTTATAATGTCAGTCTTATCTTAAAACTCTCGAGCATCGCACTCGTTGCCTTCTATAGGTTTCCTTTCGACAGCGTGCGTTTATACGTCCGCAGTCAAAGATTCAGCGTTTATACGCATTTTAGACCCTATCATACATCTTTAGGCCAAACAATGACAAAAAAACACATTTATCCGCAGTCCAATTGAGAGCCCAGACGAACATCTGCTGAAAAATGCCTGAAAATGGCAAAAACCCTTATTCGCCGACATCTTCCAACAACCTATCCATTGCTTCTTTAACGTCAAGCAGACTTGCTGGCTTGGGGATTAGGGAGTCAATGCAGGCTTTGTCCTCGGGCGGGTTGCCTGTGAACATGACGATGAGGGTCGAGGGCGACCGCATTTTGATGACATGGGCCAGTTCTGCGCCGGACATGCCGGACATAGAGTTGTCCGTCAAAATCAAATCGTGTGTCTTTGGATCGAAGCGCGAGAGGGCTTCTTCGGCACTTCTGGCGGTATCGACGACATAACCAACGTTATCAAAAAACCACTTCGTTAAAACACGAATGTCGTCATTGTCGTCCACCAGCAGAATTGTTCGAATCCGAGGTATCGCTTTTCTTTCCACAGACAAATTTTTCTTAAATTGTTATTAAACTAAAACTCGACCGCCGGGATTGCCCCACGCAACCAGACGTTGAGTATTCGGATGCCCTTTACATTTCGGATACGCCTCGCTTTTACCAATTCCCTTGCAACCTTCTAAAAACCTGTTCCGTCAATGTATCAACACGATGAATAGAGTATTCAAAACTGCTGGCGTTTTGTCTATGCTTAATCAGGACAACCAGTGGCACTAAAAGGACATCCATCCTCCAACTATACCATAAGTAGTACAGTGTGATTTTTCAAGGATTGTTAAAGTGCCCATTCGGGCATGTTTCTGATAATTGGCCGCGTGCAAGAATTAAAGCTCATTTTTGCTGTTCTTGCCGTCAGAATTGAAGTTGTCCAACGGAGCAAAGGTTCGCTGAGCGCCATGGCAACGCCTGGACCTTTCTTTGACTGCAAATATTTGACGCCTCCGGCGTGGCTTAATCAATTAAGAGCAACCCAGGCTTTCGCCGCAATTGAGGCATTTGTAACACGCGCCGTTGCGCACGGCAACGTGGCCGCAGTTAGGACACGTTGGGGCGTCCTGCTGGTTGGTAATCATGGCGGTCAGGTCGAGCGCCCGGCGGCCATGGTCTTTTTCTTTGCCGTTCCCATTTCCATGCCCGTTGCCATTCCCGTTGGGTTTGACGTCGATGGTCTCGGGGTCATCGGCGATCGGCAGTTCAGGAACCGGCCGGTCTATTTTTTTTTTGACCTCCTCAAGGAGGCCGGGCATCGCCAGTTCAGGTTGAGCCCGGTTGGGCACGGCCACCGATTCGCGATAGCCGGGCACAAATTGGAGCGCGAGCCAGCGAAACACGTAGTCGATGATGGACGACGCATTGCGGATTTCCGGGTTTTTCGTGAACCCGCTGGGTTCGAACCGCTGGTGTGCGAATTTCCTCAGGAGCGTTTCCAGGGGCACTCCATATTGCAATGACATGCTGGTCAGCGTGCCAATAGTGTCCATTAATCCGCCGATGGTTGAACCTTCCTTGGCCATGGTGATGAACAATTCACCCGGCTGGCCGTCCTCATAAAGGCCCACGGTCAAATAGCCTTCATGGCCGGCGATATCGAATTTGTGCGTTATGGCGGGACGGGTTTCCGACAACCGGCGGCGAATGGGCTTCCCGGCTTCCGCGTGAAGTTTCATTACTTCTTTTTCCAATTCTTTCACGCGTGTCTCGAGCGCGACCGCCTGGGGCGCGGCATTTTTATCGCCGCCTTCATTCGTCTTCTTCGTATTGAGGGGCTGTGACCGTTTCGAACCGTCGCGATAGATGGCGACGCATTTAAGTCCCATTTTCCAGGCCTGGACGTAAGTATCCCGGATTTCTTCAACGGTGCACTCCTTGGGCATATTCACGGTTTTGGAAATGGCGCCGCTAATGAACGGCTGGGCGGCGGCCATCATCTTCAGATGGGCCAGGTAATGGATGCTCCGTTTGCCACGGTGGGGCTTGAACGCGCAGTCAAATACCGGCAGGTGCTCGGGCTTAAGGCCGCTGAAAACGGTTTTACCGTCTGCCTCGACATCCTCAATGGTGTCGAATTTCTCGATATGGCCGATGATGGCTTCGATTTCCCGGGAATTGTAACCGAGGCGCTGCAACGCCTGCGGGACCCCACGATTGACAATCTTCAGCATTCCCCCGCCCGCGAGCAGTTTGTATTTCACAAGCGCGATATCCGGTTCGACGCCGGTGGTGTCGCAATCCATCAAAAAGGCGATTGTGCCCGTGGGCGCAAGCACGGTGACCTGGGCGTTGCGATATCCAACCTGTCTGCCGCGAGCCAGGGCGCGGTCCCAGCAATGACGCGCTTCATCCTTCAAATAGCCGAATTCGGCGCTGGGATGAATGTCCTCGACGGCTTCACAGTGCGATTGAATGACGCCAAGCGTGGATTCGACATTGTCTTTGACAGGTGGACGGGACACATGAGCGCAACGCGCATCCCGGTAACCCGGGAACGCGCCGACGTTTGCGGCGATCTCGGCGCTTTGCTCGTAAGCGTGGCCGGTCATGATGGAGGTAATCGCGCCCGCCAAAGCACGGCCCTCGTCGCTATCATAGGAAAGGCCATAGCTCATAATGAGCGAGCCCAGGTTTGCATAGCCCAGGCCGAGCGTACGGAAGATGTGCGAGTTTTCGGCGATATCCTTGGTCGGATAACTTGCATTATCTACGAGAATTTCCTGCGCGGTAATGTAAATGCGCACGGCGGCTTTGAATCGTTCAATGTCAAATTTGCCGTCTCCGCGCTTGAATTTCATAAGGTTCAAAGACGCCAGGTTGCAGGCGGTGTTGTTAATAAAAACGTATTCGCTGCACGGATTGGTGGAATGAATCGCCTCGGTACCCTTGCACGTGTGCCATTTTTGAATTGCGCCGTCGTATTGCAATCCGGGGTCGCCGCAAATCCAGGTTCCTTCGGCAATCTTCAGGAGCAATTTGGCCGCGTCCTTCTTCTCGATCGGCTTGCTGGTGGTCACGGCGCGCGTCCACCATTCTTTGCCCGCTATGGCGGAGCTCATGAATTCGTCGCTCACGCGCACGGACAGGTTCTCATTTTGATACATAACGCTGCCGTAGGCGTCGCCGTTGTACGAGCCGTCGTAACCCTGCTCGATGAGGGCCCAAGCCTTCTTTTCCTCCTTTTGCTTGGCATCAATGAATTCCTCAATATCGCCGTGCCAGTCTCTCAGCGTGTTCATTTTGGCGGCGCGACGGGTCTTGCCGCCGGATTTCACCACGTTGGCCACCTGGTCATAGACCTTTAAAAAGCTCATGGGACCGCTGGGACGACCCCCGCCGCTCAGCTTTTCCTTGCTCGATCGCAACGGCGATAAATCGGTACCGGTTCCCGAACCGAACTTAAAGAGCATCGCTTCGCTCGAAGCAAGGCGCATGATATCTTCCATGTTGTCTTCGACGCTTTGGATGAAGCAGGCACTGCACTGCGGATATTCATATTGCGTCTCGGCCCGCTCGGCCGCGCCGATTTTGCGATTGTAAAACCAATTCCCTTTGCCGGAGGCTTTCCCGATTCCATATTGGTGAAACAGACCGACGTTGAACCAGACGGGTGAATTGAAAGCGCCATATTGATTCAAGCAAAGCCAGGTCAGTTCATCATAAAACACCTCTCCGTCGGCCTTGCTGAAATAGCCGTCGGCGATGCCCCAATCGGTTATCGTTCGGGCGATTCGGTGGATGAGCTGGCGGACGGAGGTTTCACGTTCGGACGTGTTTTGTTCCCCGTAGAAATATTTTGAAACAACCACCTTGGTGGCCAGCACGGACCACGACTTGGGCATCTCGACGTTTTCCTGTTTGAAAATGACTTTGCCGGCATCGTCGGTGATTTCAGCGGTGCGCCGGTCCCATTCCACCTGATCAAAGGGTTTGACCTGCGCGTCGCTGAAGACGCGTTCGATACGCAAATGCTTTTGGGCTGCCCTGCCCTTTTTCTCCCGACTGGCTGAAACGGTCGCCTTGCGGCGACGGTTGGTGGCTGGAACCGACGGTGAAACTTCCGCGCGTGCGTCAATCATAATTCACTCCAATTTTACTTTAGGCTTCGTTGTCCGGCGGTTCAAGAGAAGTCGCAGCCGACGGACGCCAAATGTTCATTTTTCGATGAAATCCCTATCAATCTGACCCAATTTTAATCCCCAATTAGTGGGGGAACGGCGGCCATCATACCACTACAGATTGTGCTTTCAAGAAAAATTTTCAAAAAAGTTACAAAGAGGATATTCCCATCCGAAAAGTTCAAAAATGCCCCTAAATGATTAGAAAAATTGTACTTATTCCCAAGCAGTGAACAAACTGCGACAAACCAAATAGTCGTTCAGCGAAGCCGACACGATTCGAGGTGTATCCACCTTGTGGGATGATAGTCGTTCTACCCGGATCGCTTTCGTGAAAAACCGCGACGTTCTTTAGGTTTTCTTTGTTCCCTTTTTCTTTTGAATTGCCGGACCGGTTCGACTGTTTTGGGCCTGGCTTTCGGGGCCAGCACAATTGGACATCCCTCGTATCCGAATGCCTTGCGGAGTTCGCCGGCAAGATACTTTTTGTATGGCTCGGAAAACAGCTCATCGCGATTAACGAAAAGCAAAAATGTGGGCGGCGCCTGGCGCACCTGGGTCGCGTAAAAAAATTTCAGGCGATGTCCCGCCGCACTAATCGGCTGGCGACGTTCCACGGCGTCATGCAATGTGCGATTGAGGATCGACGTGGGAATCTTTTGCTGCAACTGCGAGGCGACATAGCGGACTGCTTCCAACAACCGGTCCAGGTGGAAACCCGATTTGGCGGAGGTAAAGATGACCGGCGCATAATCCAGAAAAAACAGCTTTTCCTGAACCCATGCTCCAAATTCCGCAAGCGTCGTCAAGTCGTTCGCCTGCCCTTCGCGCCGCTTTTTGTTTTCGCGCCGAACGATCTCTTCCTGCCGGGCTTTGCGGACCTGCTCCTCAAACAAATCCCATTTATTCACCACGACAATGCAAGCTTTGCGATTCTCGACGATTCGATCGGCGATTTTTTTGTCTTGTTCAGTAATGCCTCCCTCAGCATCCAGGATGAACACCACGATATCGCTTCGCGCGATTGAGTCCTCCGAACGCAGCACACTGAAAAATTCGATGGAATTGTCAATCCGGCGAGTCTTGCGAATGCCCGCGGTATCGATCAGCAGGTATTGCTGGCGGACGCCATCGGTGACGACCTCAAAAGGGACGTCGACGGCGTCGCGGGTAGTTCCAGGAATGGGCGAAACGATAACCCGCGAGGATTTGGTGAGTGCATTGATGATGGACGATTTCCCCACATTGGGCCGGCCGACGATCGCGAGTTTTAGCGGTGACGTTGAAAGTTCACTTGAGACACCCTTTTCCGGAGCCTTCTCCTCATCCGGCCCCCCTCCCCGCTCATCCATTGTAAAGGGAAAGGAAGTAGCTGTGAGAGGTTGAGTCAGCGGTAAGAGCGCTGTCGCCGCTTCCATTAACTCCCCGATTCCCTCGCCGTGAATGGCGCTCACAGGAAAAATTCGGTCGAAGCCGAGTTCGGAGAATTCGGAGGCGCCTTTTTCCGCGCGTTCGGTGTCGACCTTATTGACGGCGATGAGGACTGGCTTGCGGCTTCGATGCAATTTGGCGGCCACTTCCTTGTCCAGGGGCACGACGCCTTCCTGGACATTCACGACGAGTATGACGCAAGCGGCGGATTCGATCGCAATTTCAACCTGTTCGAGCGCTGCGCGGGCGATAATGTCATCGGACTTTTCACGGCGGAGCAGACCAATGCCGCCGGTATCGACGAGCGTAAATGATTTGCCATTCCATTCGACTTCAGCGGTGACGCGATCGCGGGTGACGCCCGGCTGATCGTGAACAATCGCAATACGTTTGCCGGCGATACGGTTGAACAGCGCGGACTTGCCCACATTAGGCCGACCGACGATGGCGATGAGATGAGACACCTAGGGAGCATAAAGAACACAGCGCCGGGTTTCTAGTTTTGAGTTTCATCCGAAACCCGGACATTCATTCGGGGCAGACTGGCGACACGACTTTTTCTTTTTTCCTTTTTCTTTTTAAGTTGTTACGCTGTATCCATGTCGAAATCCGCATTGGGACGCGGGCTCGGCGCGCTGCTTGGTGGCCCGATAACTCCGCCCGCGCCGGTACCGTCTCCCGCTCAGCCCGCCGCTGCCCCCGCGGTTGCCGATTCGCGCGAACGCGTGCAACGGGTGCCGCTGGACAAGATCCGCCCATCGGCGCTCCAACCGCGCAAACAGTTTTCGGACGAATCATTGCGTGAGCTGGCGGATTCGATTCGCGAACAGGGCATCGTCCAGCCGTTAATCGCGCGGCCGCGGGGAGACTTTTTTGAATTAATCGCCGGCGAACGCCGCTGGCGCGCCGCGCAACTTTTGAATCTTCCGGACGTTCCAGTGATCGCGCGCGAGGCGAATGACCGGACCGTATTGGAACTGGCTCTGATTGAAAATCTTCAGCGCGAAAACCTGAACCCGATTGAAGAAGCGTTGGGTTATTCGCAATTATCCCAACAATTTGACCTCACGCAGGAGGAAATCTCCGCGAAGGTTGGCAAAAGCCGCGCCGCGGTGGCCAATGCATTACGTCTTCTAAGGCTCCCGCCCCCCGTCCAGGACTTTATCCGCCAGGGGCAATTATCCATTGGCCACGCCAAGGTGATTCTCGGGCTGGCTGATGAGAAAAGCCAGACGGCGGCGGCACGGCGCGTTATTCAGGATTCACTTAATGTCCGGCAAACCGAAGGGCTGGTGGGCAAACTGCTATTGCCGCGCGAAAAAGAACCTGCGAGCAGGTCCTCAACAGCCACCGCTCCCGCAGGCGATCCCCACGTGACTGACCTGGAGTCGCAGTTAAGGGAAATATTCGCAACCAAGGTAAAGTTCAATTACGCTCAAGGGAAAGGTTCGCTGGAAATCTCGTTTTTTAGCGACGCGGAATTGGAGCGCATCCTGCAAATCCTGGGAGTTTCACGAAGTTAACACATGATACTGGAAGTGGTTAAGTATGGCAGCCCGGTCTTGCGTCAAAAAGGTGAGATCATTGGCAAGCTGACTCCTGAAATTAAGAAATTGATTGATGACATGTTTGAAACCATGCACGAGCGGCACGGCGTGGGATTGGCCGCACAACAAGTCGGCAAAGCGCTGAAATTGACGGTTATCGACGTCCGTGATGCGAAAGACAGGCCCTCCACGCTCGAATTGGACGGCAAGCCCGCCGACGTCGACGGCTTCATGCCGCTCGTCCTGATCAATCCCGAAATCAAACCATACGGCGAGACGGTGAAGAGCCCGGAAGGCTGCCTGAGTTTTCCGGAGATTTTTGGTGATATACCCCGGCCCGAGTTTGTGGAAGTGAAGGCACTGGATAGAGAATTAAAACCCGTGGAATTTCGCGCGGGCGGCTTGCTGTCGCGAGCGGTTCAGCACGAAGTAGATCATTTGAACGGCATTTTGTTTATTGATCGGATGGACAAAAAGACGAAAGAAGAATTGCGGGAAGAAATCGACAAGCTTCAGGCGGAGACAAAGGCTGCGGCGAAAAAATGAATCCGGACAGGGGTCCAAGCCGCACATAGGATGGAAGCTGTCTTACACCGCACGGTGGTCAATCCATTGAGGTCTATCCTTTCCTTTTTCCAGTTCCCTTTTTAATCTTCCGGCGTCTTTTGAAATCGGCGGTCAAAATAGCGCTCTGTTTCGTAACTGCCATTGTCGTGCTTGGTGCGTTTGAAGTTTGGGCGCACCAGCAGGCGAGGACCTTTTTCTGTCCGCTCGCACCGCGGATGCCCCGGGTGGTCAACGAATCCATGCCCGAAATTCTCGGGCAATTAACATCGATCCTCAAAACGCAAGCTCCGCAAATCCTGGCCGGATTGCAACCCGGCTTGTCCGAACCAGAAATCCGAAAGCTCGAGTGGCAATACCAGATCCATTTGCCGAACGACATCAAAGCCATTTACGAATGGCACAACGGCGCGCGCCACAGCGCAACGTATCTCGGCGATAATTTTATTCCGCTTCATCGTTTTGTTCCCCTGGAGGAAACGCTAAAGGAAAGGGCGGCTGAAGCGAAACGACCCGCGACGCGATTTCAGCACTCGGTGGCCCGGGTTTTCTTTGGATATCGGGACGCCTGGTATTGCCTGCTCGACGACGGCGCCGGAAATGGCTGCTTTTTTGACCTTGTGCGCAAACCGTCCGAAGGCCCGATTTTTTGCACTTTCAGCGAGAACAACGAGATGACTTTTTTTCCGTCCGCGAAAAATCTGATGGCGGGAATTGCGAATTGTTACTGGCAAGGCGTCTACCGCGTGAAAATCAGACAGTCTCGGCTCGAAGTGGATGAAGATGTGAACCGATCATCAAAGATTTGGAATGAATTTGGGGCCAGTATTCGGCCTTGAGCGTTCATCACGGCTTTGGCGATTCAGTCACGGTTCCCAGCCTCTTGTCCGATGCGTTGTATACATGGAAGGTAATTTGCTTCACATTTTTGTTCGCTCTCAACGGCTTTAGAACAGTCAATTCAGGATACTCGATTTCCCAAAAGACAGATCCCGCCCCGCGCACGATTGCTCGCCGTTCGCCACCCGCCGGCGGTTTTGGCATACGAACCTCGTTTGGAGCGACCGAGACTCCTTTGCCCGTCTTTCGACCTCGCACGAAAGCATGCACTTCGCCGCCAGCTTGCGTTGCCATGAATCCCGACAAACGGGTCCACGCTGGCCGAAGATCCTCGACCCATCGAAAGTGCTCTTTAATTGGCTCAATGAGTCTGGCGAGCGTTCGACCCGCAACGGTCATATCGATGGTCATTCGACCATTCTGGTGCGCCCAACCCTTCGCCTGTTCACCCAGCCCCCCGGCATAGAAAACCGATTTTCCGAACGGAATGGCCAAATCGCCTGCCAGGCCATCAGCAACTGCCGCGAGAATTATTTGGACTTGCCGCCAATCTCGGCGCGTCGACGCTTCTTGCAATTGCGCCTCTACAGTTAAAGGCGAGCCGCCGGGTTGTGGTCCGGAAACTTGGTGTCCTGAGGTTGTTGATTTAGGAGCGAAAAGGCCCGCTCTGGCGCCTGCATCAATTCTGCTGGCACCAAGATAAGAGCAAACAGGACCCGGTTTTTTATCGTCGGTCATATTTCACTCTAATTTCAAAGGGTCGAGCAAGGTTAGCCACGTGACGCCGCATAAAGCAATCGCGAATAGTCAAACCCCGGCTTCGGCAACCGTGGCCTGAAATTTCCGCTCCGCTTCCGCCCTGCCTGGAAACAGTGGACGCACGCGCCTTTAAAGTTTGAGACAGAAGAAAAAAAATGGGCCGGAATACAGGCAAATTCCGGCCCCGTTTTGGGGGTAATAGCGCAATTAGCTGCGCCGGTAAGATTTTCCACGGCCGTCTTTTGTTAGGCATTCAGCCGCGATGCTCGGTCTTTAGCAATGGTCGTGCCGTCGCGGGAATTTGCAGAAAACCCAATGAATTCGCACTTCGCAAAAGGCTGCTTCCCCAAAAACCTTGTTTAACGCAATGTGACGATACCGGCAGGTTGCATGGCGCAAAGGTCAATTTTGTCGATGGGTAACATAACGATTCCCCAAAACCGTGCGCGGGACGATGGAGTTTCATTTCGATCTGAGTTAGGTTGTTACGCATGCGTTATCTCGTCAAAGCGCGGGTCAAACACGGTCGCGAAGAGTCGTTGCTTCGCGCCATCGCCGACGGCACGCTGGGCCAGGGTTCGATTGCGGGCGACGAATACGAATGGGACATGCAACAGGCGCGCCTGGGCAACAATGGCATGGTGCATTGGGTGGAAACCTGCTTTTGTGCCAAACCCTTAGCAGAGGAAACTCCTTATTGGGAGGAATTTTTCGATTTGTTGAGCGTCAAAGATGCGCACAATCGCAAAAATTGCCGTCACGAAAATGGGACCGAACCCTGGGCATGCACGAATTGCGATTGCACAAAGCGGCTGGAGGAACGATTAAAGGCACAAGGAAAATCCTTTATGCATGCGCTGCGCGGAGGGAAGCAGGCGGATTGACCCGTATGCGCCGGCGGAAATGAAGGCGGCGCTCTTCCAAAACGGTTTGCCTTAAGGGGCGTCCGAAGCCACTTCCATGAACCGCTACTCACTTTAAGAACGGGCGGAATGCCTTTCCTGAGTGGTCGTTCGAAATCAGTTATTTTCGAGGGCTTGCCCGTTTCGTCCTCAGATTCGTGTCCAAACCGCCGTCGCGATTTATAAGGGAGACAAATGTCAGTTTAGAACCAACTGGCATGGCGGTTGCTCCTTTTGTGCCTGGGACCTCATCCCGCGACAATTCCGTCAGTGTAACGGTATTGAGTGTTTTCCGGATCAACTTTGACCACGAGAATGAAAAAAGTCAGGCAGCACAAAAACCGCCCCGGCGCCAAGGTTCTGGGGCAGCATACGATTTCCGTGCTTTCGGCCCGGGAAAGCCGTTCCGCCAAAACCACAATTTATTTTGGCTTATGCGCGGCCCTGGCCGCAGGCTTTGCGTCCGGCTGCGCGAGCCAAAGCCCATTCGCCGATGCATCCCCTTCGGTCTCAGCAAAACGCATAGATGAGGCGTCTGGCGTGAATCCCGACGTTGCCGCACTGCAAGCCGAGGAATCCACGACAAACTCGATGGAGACAACCTCCACTGGCATAGTGTCCACTTCAGTTACGCAAGTTGCCACAAATGAGGCCACAGCAAACGACACTCCCACGAATATCGCACCGGTTGCCGAGTCATCCACCAGCACATCTTCTGCTACCGGTACTACTACGAACGCAATACCCGTAGCGGCCGTGACCGGGACAAATGCCCTTCTGGCAGGTTCTGAAATCGCCACCAACGAAGCAGCGCCGGTCGTTACCTCCACAAATGAGGTTGCTGCCGCCGACGTTACGGTTTCCACCAACCAGGCTCCGGCCGTTTCTGAAACTGAGACAAACGAGACCGTGCCTGCCATGGTTGCCTCGACGAATCAGAGTCCGGCTGTCATGATCTCGACCAAAGAGGCGCCGGTTGTATCTGATGCAACGACCAATGAAGCCTCGCCAGTCACCGCTTCCACAAATGAAACTCCTGCGACTGCGGTTGCGCTCGTATCCAGCAACGATGCGCCAACAAGCGCGGCAGTTTCTACAAACGAGACTTCCGCTGTCGCAGAAGTTTCCACCAATGAATCCCAATCTTCAGTATCGGCTGCCACCAACCAGATCTCGTCTGTCGTGGATGCGTCAACTAACGGAGCCTCGTCCGTTGCCGAGACCTCTACTAATGCGGCTCCCACAGTTTCTGATATTTCGACCAACCAGGCCGGGCCGGTCGTTTCTACAAACGACGTTTCGGCCACGGCGGTTGCCGCCTCTTCCACCAATGACTTTCCCGCTGCTCCGGTTGCAGTCGTTTCAACCAATGAAACTGTTGTTACCGCAGCCGACACTAACCAGGCTCCGATCGCCGCCGAAACAACTACAAATGAAACTTCGGCGGTGGCTGAAATAACCACGAACGAAAATCCGTCCGTTGCCGTCGCCTCGACAAACGAAACGGCTGCTGCCGAAGCCGACACTAATGAAACTTCGGCCAATCCGATCGCCGCCATTTCCACCAACGGGGCTGCGCCAGTTGCTGAAATCTCAACTAATGAAACTCCGGCAATCGCCACCTCTGCTGCTGACATTACCACAAACCAATCTCCCGCCGGTGAGTCCACAACAAATGAAACTATCGCTTCTTCAGTTGCCGAAGAATCCACTAATGAAGCTTCCGGTGCTTCGGTTACGAACGTTTCCGGTAACGAAGTACTTGCGGCCGCGATAGTTTCCACAAACCAGGCTCCGGCAGTTGCCGACGCTGTTACCAATGAGGCTCAAGTTTCCATTGCCTCGACGAACGAAACTGCGGCAGGCGCTGAAACGGATACCAACGGGACTGCGACAACAGCAGCTTCAACAAACGAAATCTCTACGGCGCCGGTCGAAGTCGCCTCCACTAATGAGGCCTCCGCCAGTCCGCTTGCGACTCTTTCAACTAATGAATCTTCGATTGCCACCATCGCCACGAACGAAGTTCCGGTGGTTGCTCAAGCTTCTACGAATGAACCTCCGGCGGTTGCTGAAACTGCCTCCAATGAAATCCCCGCCGTTGCAATCTCTTCCACGAACGAGGCAGCGGCCGTGGTCACCACCACAAATGAAGCTCCTGCCAATCCGATCGCCGATGTTTCCACTAACGAGGTTAGCTCGACTACTGAAGTCTCAACCAACGTGAGCTCTGTAGCGGAAGCCGTAACAAATCAAACTTCGGCAGTTGAAGCCGCCGCTCCGCTTGCAGTTGTCGCCACAAATGAAACTGTTGCTGCCCCGGTTGCCGCTGCATCTGCCGGCGAGGCTACTAACACTCCCATTGCGTTTGTTTCAACTAATGAACCTCTGGTTGCTGCCGTCGCCACGAACGAAGTTCCGACGGTTGCTGAAGTTGCCTCCAATGCAACTCCCGCCGTCGCGATCTCCTCCACGAACGAAGAAGCGGCCATGGTCGCCGCCACAAATGAAATTGGCACTGCGCCCGTTGCCGTCGCTTCAACCAATGAATCTCTCCCCGTTCCAGTTGCAGTTGTTTCCACAAATGAAATGCCTGCGGCAGCCACGAATGAGGCTCCAGCAGTCGCTCAAGCGACGACCAGGGAAATTCCGACAGTTGCTGAAGCCGCCACCAATGAAAGTCCGGTTGCCGTCGCTGTAACGACCGAAACCGCTGCTACCGAAGCCGCCACAAATGAAACTGCCGCTGCCCCGGCAGCAGTCGTGACCACGAACGAAGTTGCGACGGTTGGAGAAATTTCGACAAACCGGACCCCAGCAAATACGACCTCTGTTGCCGACGTTACCACAAACCAATTTCCCCCGGTTCAATTCATTACGAACGAAACACTTGCAACTTCGCCTGCCGAAGCTGCCACAAATGAGGGCTCGGCCGCTCCTGTTGCGATCATCCCGAAAAATGTAGCTCCGGTGGTTGTAGAAACCGCCGCCAATCAAACTGAAACTATGCCGGCCACTGCTTCGGCAAATGAAGTGTCAACGGCTGCGGTTGCCACCAACGAAGTTCCCGCGCCCGTCATGATGCCAACAAAAGCTGTTTCCCTCCCGGTTGTCGCTTCGGCGAGTGTAGCATCTATTGCGGAAACTCCATCGAGCATGCCCCCGGCTATTTCCATCACTTCCCGGTCCGAAATGCGGCCGCAACCCGTTTCGCCCGTCTCGGCTGTTGCCGCCAGCAAACCCACCGTTGTCAGCGCCCGCCCGATTACACCGGCGGCCAGGATCCAACCAGCAATGGCCCCCTCGAGGCCAAGGCCAAGCCAGGTTATCGCTGCCGCAAAACCCAAGCCGCGCAATCAAATTGTGACCGTTAGCGGAACCGTCTACGACAACGTGTACGTCGAAAAAGTGAATCCTACCGGAATCGTCATCAGCTATACACTTCGCGACGGAGGGCTGGGGATGACCGAGATTGATGCCTCTGATCTGCCCGCCGCCATCCGGCAGAAATATAAGATCGTCCTGCCCGATCCTCAGTAAGATTACCCCCGGCTTCCCGCAAGTCGTTCAGAAAGAGGCAAAATCAGCGACGGCATAGCTCGCCGGACTATGGAAGCACATTGCAATTCATTCTACTCAGGACCGCCCATCAGCCAGGCGCATGACCGCACAAACATGCGGTGGTTGTCAAGCGAAGGTTGCTGTAAGTATAAGCGTTGAATTTCAAACGTTACTATTGTCATTGGGAGAATCTATTTGGCTAAGAACTGAACGGTTTGGCAATTACCGGTTCGCGCGCGTCGACCGGTCTCCGGGCTGAAGGTGCTCCGGGTCTTTGGCTTCTTGGGGGGAATGAAGTGCTAAAACTCACTTCATAACTAAAAGGAAAGGATACATATGTTACGTAGAATGTTCGAATCCCGTGTTCGTATACGGGCTGCTCACAATTCCCCACCACAACGTTTCCACGGTGTATTCAAGCGATCCCGCAAAATTGGATCGATTGCGCTGCTGGCTGCCACCTTACTTTCGGCGACCTCGGCAATAGCCGGCGTTATGATGGAAGGTTTTTACTGGAATTGTCCCGGACCATGGTACCCGACTATGCAGTCGGAGGCGTCTGCCCTTGCGAACATGGCCGGCGGCTATGGCATTGACCGGATCTGGTTTCCGCCTCCCCAAAAATGCCAGAGCGGCGGATATTCCATGGGCTACGACCCATATGATTATTATGACCTGGGCCAATTGAACCAGGAGGGCACTACGGCCACCCATTTTGGCACCCAGGCTCAATTAAAGAGTGCCATCGCCACCTTCAAATCGTTGGGCATTTCCTGCATTGGCGATATGGTGTTAAATCATCGCGCCGGCGGCCAGAGCGAGTTCAACAGTTATACGGGAACAAGCACGTACACCGATTTCAGCGGTGTTGCGAGCGGCAAATGCTTATGGCATTGGCAAAACTTCCACCCTAATTCCTGCGAATATAGCGACGAAGGCACCTTCGGCGGTTATCCGGATATCTACTACGGCAGTTGCGCTTCTTCGCAATCAGACATCCAGGCCTGGATGCAGTGGCTGGAAAACGCCAATAACGCCGGCTTCGATGGCTGGCGCTATGATTATGTTAAGGGGTATCATCCATGGGTGGTGCAGGACATGAACAACGCCACAAGTCCCAGTTTTTCAGTCGGCGAATATTGGGACAACTCCGACAACATCAATAACTGGGTCAACACGGTGGGTAATTCCTCGGCGTTTGATTTTCCGCTATACTACACGATGCAGACTTTTTGCAACGACACGAGCGGCGGCGGCAATCTGGCCAACATTCTCAATACGGAGGACTGTTTCGCTTCCAGGAACTCCTACCGGGCGGTGACGTTTTGCGCCAATCATGACACGGACCAGATCGCCAATGACAAGATGATCGCATACGCAATTATCCTGACCTATCAGGGATATCCCTGTATCTTTTGGGAAGATTATTTCAACTACGGATTGGCACATGGCGGCGGTGCGTCGCCAACGGGCTGGGGAAATGGCATCGCCCAGTTAGTCTGGTGCCGGGAAAAACTCGCTGCTGGCGGGCCAAATATCCAGGTGCTGGAAAGCAGTGACCCACAATGCCTGATCTACGGCAGTTACGGATATTCTTCATCTTCGCCAGGCTACATCGTAGTCATCAACACCAATCCCAGTAACTGGAAGGGCTACACGGTGACGACCGGAAATGGATATTTGAAAAACCAGACCTTAAAGGCTTATGCCTGGTCTTCCACAATCAGCGGACAGAATGTCCAGCCAAACAATCAATCGTGCGATGGCAGCGGGAACGTGCAAGTTTGGGCCCCACCAAGAGGCTATGCCGTTTACTCGGTGAACGGGCTGTAGATCTTTCGCTTATCATCCCGGCCCGCGGCATTCTCCTATTCCCGGGCCGGGAAATAATTTCCAATTCTGATTTCCGCATCATGGATAAGAAAGTCAAAAGGTAACAACCCAAATTTGCTGAGGCCGCGAAGACAAAATTGCGATTCATTCGTTCGCTATTTCGCAGTGGCCGCGATACAGCCCAGAATTCGATCCACCTGTCGGGCGTGATTTCCAATAACGCCTTCGCTCCAGATGACGAAATGGGAGCGGCCGATTTTTTCAACCACCGGCATTTGCGAGTCAATTCGCGCTTGAATCTGCTCCGCCGTCCAACCGCGAACCCTAAGGCGCTCGAACCTGGATTTATCCGAGCAGGCCACACAAACGATTTTATCGAAATACGACTCGGCGAAAGTTTCGAAAAGAAGCGGAATTACGACTATCGCCAATGGACAATTTTCTTTTCGCCAGGATTCGACTCTCGCGATCCACCGCTCCCGAATTCGAGGATGAAGTATTTCTTCCAATTTTTTCCGGGCAAT
>DASYZW010000381.1:0-5287 GCA_035945915.1 Verrucomicrobiia bacterium
TGGCACTCCCGGCGCTCATGGCACTAATTTCGCTCATGGCACCGCTTTTGAACCTTTGCGTCGTTTGCGATCTATGCGGTTAAATTCTCCGGTTTTCTTCCCGGTATCTGTGCCCATCTGTGCCCATCTGTGGCTTCAAAATGCGGTGCTCCGCTTTCTCCGCCTTCATGTTCAAAAATTCGGAGTTCCAAAAGGTGTCAAAAAGTGTCAAATCATCCTGTTGAAAATGGCCCCGTATTACGGTCAAATGAATGTAGTACGCAAAAATGCGCCAGGCCGCCATTATGGAACAAACAAAGACTCCTGCCGTCCCCCGGTTTCTTAACTGGCCGAAAACGGTCAATTCCAGGGCTCGAAATTTGTTTCTTGCTAATTCTTAAAACTCAAAAATATAGAAACTTTTTGGAGCCACCACTTTTTCGAACTGTCGCATGCAAAATGCACGACCCGTTCGAAAACGGCAAAACAAACGCCTCAGAAAATATTGCAATACAGTCACATACAAAGAAACCCTTTCGCCGGATTTTTTCACGGACGATCCAAAAATTTCCCGATTGGTGATGCTACAGTTCTCCGCGCCATTCTCCTTCCTAACTGAACTTTTAATCTTATACAATTACACCGCAACCGTCATGCAACGATTACCGATGCTCTTGACAATATCATGCATTCAACGACTGTGCGAAATCCCCCTCGTAGGCGCCGAGGTGACGAGACTCTAACTCGCCTCGAATCACTGCCATCGGTCAAACTATAGGATTCAGTCAGAGCCGCTCACATCCCGTCGGCAATACACGCTTGCGTCCTGGAGTGCGGCGGCGGTGACACGAACTCCGAAAGCTTTCGGGGCTCCTTTCGTCGCTTTTAGCCCTCATGGCACTCCCGGCGCTCATGTTCACTCATGGCATTGCTTTGACGCTCCATTGCGCTCTCGCCGACCGTTGCGTGAGATCGTCTTCGGTATCTGTGCCCATCTTAAAAGGACCAGTCGCCCGAATGGGCGAGTTGTTTGCCCATAATTCTTTGCTAAAGTATCGCTCATCAGCCCCGCATAAGTGCCCGTTTATTTTCGGCGGCGTGAGGCGTCCCCGACAAACAAACGGGATTTGTTTAATCGCAGAGCGGGCAAGGAACACAAGGCGGTGCTTGTTTCATGATTTAACCAGGAGATGTTGGCAGGATGCGAAATGGGAATTCACATAGCCATGAACCGGTTTTTTCCGGCAAACTTTTTCCATCCATCCGGAGACGAATCTTATTGAAGGGAATCCAAAAAACAAATGGGACAAACCAAGAGAGGAAACTAGCTATGAAGAAATCAAACATATATACCAACACAATCCTTGGGCGCGCCGCGAGACACGCCGCCAGGCTGGCACTGACGAGGGGAATTCACCGGGCGGTGACAGCGATGAGATGCCTGCTTTTGGCGGGAATGATACCCGGGTTCTGTTGTTCGATGGCAAAGGCGCAAATCATCTATTCCAACCCTTTTAACGGGGGGACCGTGAACATGAACAGACAGACGCCGCCAATGAGCACTAACTATGCCGGCGGCGCCCAGTGCGTTTGGTGGACGAGCGAGAGCAATAGCGCTACGGCCTATTTACTCGCAAACGGCACCATCGGCACAAGCAGGACCACCTTCCTCCTGCCATTTACGCCGCTACCCGGCTATGTTTACACCCTGACAGCTTCGGTGACTGTGCCGACCATGACCGCCGGCAAGTGGATCACCATGGGTTTTGCGCAATACATTCCCCCCATTAATACTTGTGTGGATCCGCGGTTTGGCAGCACGGAAATAAACGGCAATCCGTGGACGTATTTGACCGAGGGAAGCGGCGGCGATTTCTTTTTTCCCACCAGGGGCACGTCCACCGGCAATGCTCAATTGATGCCCTCGCCAGGAACCTACACGGTTCAGTTGGTATTGAATACGACTGGCAGTTCATGGACGGCGGCTGAATATGTCGATGGCGCCCAGGTGGGATCAACCTATACCTATAGCAGCAACCCGCTCATCACGGGAATCGGTGTTGGCCAAACCACCCTTAGTTCCAGCGCCGGTATCCAATGGAATTATTTGACGCTTTCAGCCACCGGATCAGGCAGCGTCAACACGGTTAGCGGCAACGTAAGTTTCTCGGGCACGGGCAAGGCGTTAAACCCTGCGTTCGGCGGATTGAGTTACGACAAGGCGGCGATGACCGCGACTAATCGCTTCACCACCAATAACCTCTCGCTGTTGGGCGTGTTCAGCCTGCTTAACCCCTGCATCCTGCGTCTCGGCGGTGGCACGGTGGATACGACGGGCTGGAATGGCATCTCGAATACGATCCCCATTACCGCATCCGAAGTGGATCAGCTTGCCGGCTTTGTGAAAGCGTTGCCGCCGGGGTGGCAGGTGATTTATGGCATCAATTTTCTTCACAACACCCCCGACAATTGCGAGGCCGAAGCAGTTTATGCGGCAAATGCGCTGGGCTCCCGGCTATACGGCTTTGAAATCGGGAACGAACCTGAATTTTATATTTCAGGTGATGGTTACACTTATAACAGTTTCCTTTCGCAATGGCGTTTGTTGGCGGCCGCCATCACCAATCACGTGGCCGGATGGGCGGTCACCAATGGCGGCAATGGCTGGATCCTGGACGGCGCGGATGCGGGACAAGGCCAGCTGGCGGCCCTGACAGATCCATTTGCCGGCAATGAATCGGGCGTGGTCTCGCTGTTGACCCAACATTACTATGGAGCCTCCTCCGGATTGTCCAGCGACACCATGCAAACGATGCTGAAATCGGAGGTGACCTCGGACCCAACCTTGATGTCATTAACGACCAACATCGTGGGAGCAGCCAATGGTCGCCAATCGCTCGGAGCGCGCATTACTGAAAGCGGCTCCTATTCCGGTGGCGGCATTGTCGGCATTAGTGATGCCTACGGTTCCGGGCTTTGGGCATTGGATGAAATGTTCACGGCGGCCCAATACGGCTGCCAGGGCGTCAATTTTCATGGCGGCGGCTTTAGCCCCTATTCACCTGTGGTTGACGGCAATGGCGGAGGGGTCATCGAGGTGGAGCCGGGATTTTACGCACTGGGAATGATGGATATGGTCCCGGCGGGCGGCAGCGTCGTTCCGGCCTCCATTTCGGGAGGGGCGGCGAGCATCGATTTCTCAGCCTACGGCGTATATTACTCGACCGCTGATTACGGCGCCGTGCTGAACAACAAGGAAGTCAATGACACGGTGTCGGCGACCGTCACTTTGGGAACCAATGTCGCCAGCGTGGGATTATTTCAGATGACGGCGCCCCAGCTTTTCTGCACCAACCAGTTCACGATCGGCGGCGCATCAATCGCCACCAATGGCGCGTGGAGCGGCGGCGTGCAATCCATCATCAAGACATCCAACGGGCAATTGACCATCAGTGTGCCGCCCATCACCGCTGATTTATTGATTCCCGTTTCTGTCGGAACCAAGCCGGCAGCGGTCACCGCGGGACCTGACTGGAACCTGGAATTTACCCTGGCCACCGGCCCGGCTGACTTCATCTATCATTATGGAAGCAGCAATGACACTCACTTTGTCATGGGCGATTGGGATGGCAATGGAACCATGACCCCCGGCGTCGTTCGTGATACGGGCGGCCAATGGGAATGGCTGCTCGGCAATTCCGATGGCGGCGGAGCCGCTTATGACTTTTTCTTTGGCGATGTCGAACCGGGCGACGTCCTGGTCGTGGGCGACTGGGATGGTGATGGCAAATGGACGCCTGGCATCGTGCGCACCAATAATACCGGCGGCGCGTTGATCTGGCTAATGACCAATACCAACCTGGTCAGCGGCAGCGCGGGCACCAATTACGATTTCCAGTATGGCGACGCGGGAGACACTCCGCTGGTCGGCGACTGGGACGGCAACGGCACCTTCACCCCTGGCGCGGTCAAAGCCGGGAGCAACACGTGGGATTTGCGCAATGAAAACTCGGGCGGCGACGCTGATATCAGCTTTGCCTATGGAAACGGGACAGGCATTCCCATTGTCGGGGACTGGGACGGAAATGGCACCTGGACCTGTGGCATAATCGAAGGAAATACGTGGGAACTGCGTAACTCTAACACCAGCGGTAATGCCCAAATCGTGTTCGGTTACGGAAGCCCCGGTGACACATTCCTCGTGTGGAAATAACATTCTGATAATCCCGCGCGGGCTTGGGGTGAAATCCCTGAAACTCGCGCGGGAATTTCCCGGCACAATGTCCTTCATGAAAGGACATTGTCGTTTTTGTGTGGGAGAGGTGACGGTAACGGTTAACTGGGCCTGTGCAATAACGCAGATGGCAAGCATCGAAATGACAGAAAAGATTTTCATAATATTTTATTTACTGTTGGAATGTTGATTTGACTCTTTTTGAACGACTCAAGTAAAGGCCCCAAGCAATCAAGGGAATAAGCAATCGAGCGATGCTTTGAACCGGGGGTATATGAGTATCCAAAGCCGGTGAATTTAAGCTCTTCACCAATTCGCGGTCCAGAATGACAGCAAAGAAATGAACTAAAATAAAAATGATGAATAACTTTGGGAAAATCCTTCGCTTCTGGAAGAACAAGATGAGGAGGAGGATTCCAAAAACCATCAGGGTCAATTGCGTGAGCAACTCACAAAGCAAGACGATATCTGCCATCCCGTTGTACGTGGCGCTGGTCGGGTCAGTATAAACACGCCAGTTTTCAAGCGAAAACAATGAGCAGGTCCTTATCAAAACAACAATGTGCGCCAGAAAAGTAACGATTAACCCCAAAGCCAAAAGGATCAGCCATCCGCCCAGCCCATTCAATTGGGGGTCTGGCGGTGGTAAAGCGGGCGGCGCGATTTTTGGCTTGAAGCGATAAATTCCCGTGGCGGCGATCAGCAGGATAATCGTGTAAAAAATCGCCGCCATCCAAATGCTCCAATTGGGTGATCCGCTTTCCATCCTCGCCGAGACAAGCGTCCCTTGAACCGGCTTTGTAAGAGTAAGACCAAGACAATGTGGAATTTGAGCTACAGCAGCCAAATATTCTTGAACGTCGGCTGGCACTACCGCGGCGCTTGATGTTACTAGCTGATTGTTGAGTCTAATTTGACCATTAGTGCAATAGGTCTTGCTATAATAGAGAAATGATTTGACTTGAATTTTCTTCTCGGTCGGAACGAATCTCCACGGCCTGAGGTTGCTTCGAATTGACGGACAGAGAATCGAGTGAATAATGAACGACCAGACTATGAAACAAACATCTGTCC
>DASYZW010000382.1:0-8815 GCA_035945915.1 Verrucomicrobiia bacterium
GTAAAACGCACTTTGAAATATGCGGAGGCGGCCTTGTCTCATCTGCAAAGGCTCGCAGAGGTATTTTATCCGCTCGCAGCACGTGATTATAAACGCGGTCGGCGTTCGGCATCTATCGCGGCAACACTGGAAATGTGCCACGCCGCTCACGAGCAATGGCTGAAAGCTCGCAACATCGAATGGAGAATTGCGCTGAACGGACAGGATGAAGTGCAAATTGACCCTGCGGAATTGCATGCTGTCCTTCAAAATCTTGTAGACAACGCTCTCTATTGGATAGGCCGCAAAGAGGACGGAAAAAAACAAATTTTAATTGAGACCCACCGTTCCGGCCCTGGCCGCGTGGAAGTGCTGGTGCATGATTCTGGAACTGGTGTTGATTCTGAAGACCGGGAAAAAATCTTTGCAGCCGGTTACACCCGGCGACCCAATGGTGCTGGTATGGGATTAACGGTCGCAGGCGAAATCGTAACCCATCATGATGGCCGTCTAGGACTAGCCCCGAAGGGTCGGCTTGGTGGTGCAACTTTTGAGTTTAGCCTGCCCGTGGTAAAAAAATGATTGAATCCGCATTATGAAAATCAAAGTATTGATTATCGAGAATGAGAAGGAGATTGCGGAGCAATTGAAGCTGGAAATTGAAGGGGAATTGGGACGCTTAAGTCGTATCTCGGACATTTCAATTTGTGTAGATTTCGCTTTAGCTGTCGAACAGTTGCGAAGCCTGCGTCCACATATAGTGGTGCTCGATATTCTCAAAGAGAGATTAGAAGCGCAACCAGCGGCACAACCTGCGTGGCAATTTATCCGCGACGAGCATTTTTGCCCTGTGATTTTTTATTCGGCTAATCCGATGCCGGAAGGTTTTCCCGCGGGCGCTGATCCATTTGCTTGTTATCATAGCAAGACCAATACAAACCCCGATCAAGTCGCTAAGATTGTTGGAACTTTTATTCGGCACGTCGATGGGCTTCAAAAAATTAGAGATGAAATCGAAAGTCAGTCAGCCAAAACTTTACAAAAAGTTACTCGCTTGATTTGGAATGCCGAAGCGGATCCGGCCATCCGAGAACAAGCTCTATTGCGAGTCACGCGTCGCCGATTGGCTGCGGCATTGGAATATCCATTAGCCGGAGAGACGCATATAAAAGCATGGGAACAATTCATTTATCCCCCAATAGACCCCAACCTGCTTACGGGCGATGTTCTCCGACGGATAGGCGGACAAATTAATAATCCTTCTGATTATCGAGTTATTTTGACACCACCATGCGACCTTGTGGTCGGAGCGAATCGTCACCCCGTGAATGACGTTTTGGTTGCCCAGTGTGTTCGGGTCAACGATGCCGAGATTCTCCGCAAATGCAAAAGTCTTGAGACACGTGCAGCAGATTTACCACAAAGGCTCGGGAAAAAACTAAAGGAAGACCGCCTAGATGGAATGCTCGTCTTGCCAGCGCTTACTGGCGTCTGGCCGGTAATGGTGGTCGATTTCAAATCTCTGGATTTAGTTCCGCGTTCGACAATTGCTCCAACGCATGAAGCTATTGTGGCGACGTCAGCTTATGAACGCATCGCAAGCATGGATAGCCCATATCGCGAAAGTCTCTCTTGGCGTTTTACTCAAACTGCCGGTCGTCCTGGCCTCCCTGAAATTGACGAACAATCTTTAGCGACTGATGTGCAGGTGGCGGCCGCGCTTCAAGCCTGAATTATTATGTATGCCCTGGATTTTTTTTGTGGTGCAGGCGGCCTGACGCGCGGACTGCGAAATGTCGGAATCCAAGTTGCGGCAGGCCTCGACGCAAACGTGGGATGCAAACGCAGCTACGAACAAAATAACCGCTCTTCAACTTTCATTCATGCAGATTTAAAAAAGATTGAAAAGAAGGATTTGGTCAAATTCAGCGGACATATTCCCAATAACGAACTTATATTTACGGGTTGCGCTCCATGCCAACCGTTCAGCAAACAGAGACGCAAGGTAAGTCGTGATGGCAGCACGCTTCTTGGACACTTCGGCAGACTTGTGGCGGAATTCCTGCCCGGTTACGTCATCATCGAAAATGTTCCGGGAATTGCAAAAGTGAAGGGAAACAGCACATATCGAAAATTTCTTCGCTTACTGGCATCGCTCGAATACAAATATGTGGCCGGTCGTGTAGATGCTAAATGGTTTGGTGTCCCCCAAAACCGAGTTCGTTGGGTTGTCATCGCAAGTCGCCACGTTCAACCGACAATGCCTCAACCAACGCATGGAGAAGGATTGAAAGAATACGAAACGGTTCGGCAGGCCATTAATCATTTTCCGCAATTGTCGGCTGGCGAAGAATCTAAAACCGTTCCAAATCATAAGACGGCTATAATTGAAGCCATAAATTTGAAACGGCTTCGGGCAACACCTCCTAACGGTGGCGGACGCTTAGACTGGCCGAATGAGTTGGTTCTAAAGTGTCACCGAGGAAAATATAAAGGACATTCAGATGTTTATGGCAGGATGCGATGGGATGCGCCTGCACCGACTCTGACATGCCGTTGTTTGAGCATCTCAAATGGCCGATACGGTCATCCCGAACAACATAGGGCGATTTCGCTTCGAGAAGCTGCAAGTCTTCAATCGTTCCCTGACGATTATACATTTTACGGAGATTCTCAAAGCGAGATCGCGGCTCAAATCGGAAATGCAGTTCCAGTTAAGATGGGTGAAGCCTTAGGAAGGAAAATTCTGGAACTTCATCGGGAATTTCTTCGTGCACAAGTTGAGCATTGATTTGATGTCCGACATTTTCACCAAGGCGAAGCGGTCGGCAATAATGTCACGCGTTCGCAGTCGCGGAAATAAGGACACGGAACTGGCGCTGGCTGGGTTGCTTCGTGCGAATCGAATTTCAGGTTGGCGGAGACACGTTGTGCTCAAGTTCAAAGTCCAAAGTTCAAAGTCCAAGGTTCAACGTTCTCAAACGTCGGCTCGTCGGGAGCCTCGCCCCACCGGAAGAATCACACCGGATTTCATCTTTCGACAGGTCCGGCTCGCAATCTTCGTTGACGGCTGTTTCTGGCATGGCTGTCCCAAACACGCCACAAAACCCAAAAACAACCGTGCGTTCTGGCAGAAGAAACTGGCCGGAAACAAAAGGCGTGACAAAGTGGTAAATCAGACTTTGCGCAGGGCAGGGTGGCGGGTGATCCGGATTTGGGAATGTGAGTTGGCGAAACATCCAGAGACTTGTCTTCGCCGGATTCAACGGGCGTTGGAACGACCTTAATCGAAAACCTCTCTCGCCTCTTTTCTTTCAAATTTATACTCTCACGGCATGTGGCAACCGCTTTTGATTTCTGCCGGATGTGTTCCCATCTTCGTTTTGCTTGCCGCTGTTTTTATGGAACGCTGGCAGCGAAAGCGCAGAGGCGAGCGCCAGCCGCTTTCAGAAAAACTGCTCCGGCCAGTCGGTTACAGTTTGCAGTGTAAAATCGACGATTTGAATGACGGCCTTAACAGTTGGTTTTTCGGCACGTTTCTTTGTTCACTATTTGCCGTTGGAGGTGTGCCGTTCGTTCCATTGGATTATACGGGTCGAATTATCTATTTAACCATTTTCGGATTGAGCGCCGCTGGTTGCGCTGTCATGGCATGGCGCAAATTGTTGAAGATTCGTAATCATCGACGTGGATTGCTTGGCGAGCAGGCGGTGGCGGAGGAATTGCAGCGGCTGCCGGCCGGTTACCGGGTCTTTCACGATGTGCCCGGCAATTGGAAATGGAACATTGACCATGTCGTCGTCGGGCCATCCGGCGTATTTGCGATCGAAACCAAGTATCGCACCAAGCAACCGGGTAAACCCAGCGAACGCGATAATGAGGCAGTTTTTGACGGCAAGAAAATCCAGTTTCCGTCCCATTACGACGCGGATGCCCCGGAACAAGCCAGACGAAATGCACAATGGCTGGCGAAGACACTGTCGAAGGCGACCGGTCAACGTGTAACGGCCCAGCCCATTGTTGCGTTGCCGGGCTGGTGGGTGACGCTCAAGGCCAATTCGGACGTGAAAGTTCTCAGCGGCAAACAAGTTTCCGGTTTTATTTCTACAGAGCCGGCGCTGCTTTCCGACAAGGTTATCGAGCAAATCAGCTATCAACTGGAACAACGTTGCCGCGACGTGGAGTTTTGAATCCGCGTCCAACCGCGTTCATCCGTGGTTAAGATTGATAGGAAGTCGAAGTGGCTGGCGAGGATCAGCCTTCACCTGGCTACGGCGCGAACGGCGCTCACCCCACCTTTGCGTCCGCTCTTTGCGGTTAATTCCGGGGGAAAAGCTGCAAACCAAAACGGTTGAACGGACAGAGCATTCTGTCTCGAAAATGGCGTTGCATTTCCACTGATTCGCGCGCCGAATGGAGTTTAGTTCAGCCGGAAATATGCCGGGCTTGGCGCGTTGGTGATTTGCACGCCGAGGAATGGCACGCCGTTGGTAACATTCACCCAGGGACCGGAGGCAAGGTTCGTCGTCATCTGCACGACGAAATGCTTGCCGATGGATTCAGCCAAATACGGCAAAATCACCACCGGCTGGTTGCTGTAGCTGGTGATGCCCAACGGGGGCAGCGGGGGGAGCCATAATGCCGTTGGAATACCGGCAAACGTGTTGGACCAACCGGTCGTATGTGGAAGGTAATAGATAGTGACGTTGGTGTCTCCAGTGAAAACAGTGGCGTCGGCGCCGGGAGGGTTGCCCAGAAAATACAGGCTGCGCAGACGGAGAGACCCGGAAAAAGCTGAACTCCCAATGGTCGCCAGATTGGCCGAAATGATGATGTTCGTCAGACCACTTCTGTCGAAGGCCAGATCTCCGATACTTGTGACGCTATTGGGAATGACGATGGTGTTCATGGCAGATTCGCTGAACATATTGGTGCCGATGGCCCTCAGGCCGCAGCCGAGCGTCACCGTGGTCAATGCGTTGCAGCCGTCAACAGCGAAAGGGCCGATCGAGAGGACACTGCCTGGAATATTGATATTGGTGAGTGCGTAACAGACTTGAAAAGCTCCTTGCCCAATATTGGTGATGCTATCAGGCAGCGTGATGCTGGTTACGTTTCCTTTAAGATGAAATGCGTTCGCCGCGATGCTGGTGACCGGTAGGCCATTGGTGTCGTCGGGAATGATTACCGCACCGGTTGGCCCGGTATAGCCGGTAATAGTAATGGCGCCGTTGTTGGTGACAAAAGTGAGTTGGGCGTGAGCTGCTGCAGACGACAGCAATCCGAGCACGGCGATCCCCAGCCGGAGATACAATTTCGTGGTCTTTTTCATAGCACGCGTACCAGAGCTTGGCGCATACCACACAGCCAAACCCGCAAATTAGAAGGATTCACTGACCAGATAACCGCATGTTAGGCGTGAAAATTGCGCAGGATGCGTGAAAATTTCACGCCAGAAAGGCAGTCGGCAGACCTGGAGGGCACAGGTACGGCGACAGAGTGACCGCAAGGCGGAGGCGCAGGCGGACCTGACAGCCCAAGTGATAAAGCACCGAACGGACGACTTTCTCCGGCGTCGTGTGTTTGCCGCGGATGCGGGACATGTTCCAGGAACAGCGCTCACGCGACAGATGGTCCTATTTAATTACATTCCGGCTCGATCCAAACAAGTATCTACCTGTTCAGTTGGATTCCGTCTTCCGGCGGGCGGTAAAGACCTTTTTCAACCCTGCACCGGCATCTAGTCAGTTTTATTCTTTGCGCCCTTTGCGGTTAAATCATCTGCGTTTATCTGCGAAATCTGCGGTTGAAACCTAAGCCGCTTTACCGTCGTGGCACGTCTAAGGTGAGGTTGAATCGTCTTTTGAATGTTTGCCTTTGAGGGAATTTTGAGGCGCGATGGCCCGCGCGTCTTCCCGCAACTTCGCCATGGCGACCGCGGCTTTGGTGGAACCGATTTCGCGGGCGAGCCGCTTGTTGAGTTTCTTTAACAGGCGCTTCACCGTCCGCGTATTGCCAGCGTTGGTGATGGCGCGGGCCGCCAGCAGGTGGGGGGCCTCATTCAAATCGGGCAGGTCGAGTGGTTGCAGCAGGAAATGGCGCCGGCGGCGGGCTTCGAGTTCGGCCAGCGCTCGTCCGATGTGTACAAGGGCGTTACGGGTGTCCGGTTTGTCAGCCTTTAAATGTTGCTTTGCCTCGTCGAGGTGATCCAGGACTTCGCGGAGCAGATAAAATTCGAGCAGGAGCACGTAAATGATGAGGAATACAATCCAGTAAAAAATGGTATAGATGGCGAAAGAACTCCAACCGGTGATGGCAGACGGCGAGTGCGGGTTGCCGCCGAAAAAATGGGACAACCCAACCGAGATGACGATGGACGGAAAATAGGCCCAGCCAATTGACCCGTGATAAATGCGCGGAAAAATCAGGAAGGCAACCGTGACCACTCCGGCCCAGAACAACGCAGTCAATGTAAGGTTGCGTTTATGCATTATGGGTTCCTGGCATGAAGGTAAACCGGCGGCAGTTCCAGCAGGTCATTCGTGTGATTGAAAAATTGCACCGGCATTTTGGTTTTTTCCATGAAAATATCGTAGGCATATCGAACGGCGCCTTCCAACTCGACCCGTTCTTCGACCTGGTTGGTGTCGCTCTGGCTGTCGGGATAACTGCGTTCATGGAAGACATGGACAATCTCTTCCCATAAACCCTCGTTGTATTTCCAGGCTTGAAACGGTTTGTGAGATGGCGAGGTGGCATCTTCCAACGGGTGCATGGCCTTGCCGAGGCAGATGAACGCGTCGTTCGTGTCGCCGGCTTTCCGGTCCTGGATGGCCAGGGCAAGATTGGTGTGGACGAATGTCTCGGTTTCGAGAATGTAAATGGGCGTTTCAATATTGGTGGTTTCCCCGGCCTGCGCCAGACCGGTCATGGAATGTTCGAATGAATTGGTCGATTGCTGGTCCTGGTCCACCACGGTCTGTTGGTCCTGCAGGACTTTTATCAGATCGGGCGGGACCTGGTTGGAAAGGACATTTTCAATCGCGATCTGATGAATGGGTTCGCACGGAGGAAAACTCTTGCTGGACCATGCCAGCGCGAAAGAAGCGGTCGCCAGGCAGGCCAACGCCCAAAGCCATCGTGGACAGATTTTGGCCAAGCGCCGGTAACTGTAGGAGCAGGCGTAACCGGGTCAATCCCAAAACTGCCGGCTTGTTTGAGCTGTTAATTTTCACCAATCCGCGCGGATGCGCGGCATGTTCCAGGAACGGCGGTCTTAGGTCAGCCTGTCCCGATTCACATCAGGAATTTAACCGCAGAGAGCGCAAAGAACACAGAGAAAAGGAATATCAGCCACCGGGTCAGAAGGCAGCGGTCAGTAGTCAGTAGTCAGCAGCCAGAAGCCGGAAGCCGGAAGCCGGAGGTCGGAAGCCGGAAGCCGGAGGTCGGAAGCCGGAAGCCGGAGGTCGGAAGCCGGAAGCCGGAGGTCGGAGGTCGGAATAGAGACGAACCGGAGCGAACCAAGTAAACGAAGATTTCAAAGCTAAGTTTTCCCCGGATGTTTCTGTGACAATCTCTGCGCCTTCGCGTTCGCCAGACTCAGCTACAGGCCTCCCAGCGTAACCGGGGTGGAGGAAGGGCCCCAGCCAGCGGCGTTGTGCGCCTGTACGGTCGCCGTCCAGTTCGGAACGAAGTCCACGGTAAAGTACGTTGTCAGCGTCGTGCCGTCCACCGCCTGCGTGAACGTGCCGGCACCGTCGCTGCCGGTAATCGTGATCTGATATTGGTCAACCGGACTGTCGCCGGGAACCGCCGCCGACCAGGTGACGACGAGCGTGTCGTTTGTCCCCGTGGGGTCGAGGTTCGACCAACTTGCCACGACGTTGGTCGGGGCCGAAGGTGCAACCGAGGCGGCCTCGGTCGTCACATTGGTCGGAGTCGAGGCCGGACTGGATCCGCCGATGGTCGTGCTTACAACGGTTATTTGATAAGTTGTCGCCGGCTGCAACGTCGGAATGACTCCGTTCGTGGCCGGCCCGGTCACGGTCGTCGTGAGATTGGAAGCAGTTGAATTGTTGACCGGCGTCGCCGTCAGGGTTGACGACGTGATGGCGACCGGATTGACCCCGTTCGGCATCCAGGCAACCTGAAACTGATCGCCCGATTGGACGGCGGTCACACCGGCCGGCGCCGCCGGAACGGGAACGATGAGATAAGCGTTCGCGCCGGCGTTATAAAGAATGTCGTTGAAGCCGTCGGTGGCAATGAACGTCGGGCTGGCCGGTGCCCCGGTCGCGGGTGTGTTTGCGGAGATCACGTTGCCGGCGAAATCCCAGGTCACGGCAACCGAAGCCGTGTGCACGGAGGGGGGACTGCCGGCCTTGCCGGTGCTGCAAGAAGTCCTCAGGAAAACATTGCCGGTCGGATATCCCGTGACAGGATCGAAGCCGGTGGCGTAAACCTGCTCCGAGATGCCGCCGCAGTCGTAGCCGAGAATGGCGAAGGCGGTGGACTGCGGCAGCAGGAGTTGCGTCGGCCTGGGTTGGAGCACCGTCCGGTAAAACCCCTGGCCGGCCTGGAACGCATTGCTGAGGGTAACCGTTCGCACGAGCCCGTAGCCCTGAAGCCCGGCCTGGAGATTGGTCCACGGCTGCACCAAATCCGGAGAGGTTTGCAGCCCGTAATAGTTCGTGGTGGTGGTCGGAAACGACAAAATGAGATTGTTACTCGAAAGGGCCGCGGTCAGGCTGCCCGGCGGAACGGTCAGCCCTGATGCAGAAAATGGTCTTGTTAGAATTGCAGTCAGGAGCCATGCCAGGGCGAGAGTGGACGGGAA
>DASYZW010000383.1:0-1571 GCA_035945915.1 Verrucomicrobiia bacterium
GATGACTTCCTCTTTCAAAGAGCCTACGTCCGCAACAACAACCGGCAAGCCAAAGCTATAGCCGAGAAAGAGCACGCCACTTTGAAAAATTTGGGTATAGGGGAGAATGAGCACATCCGCAGCCTTGAAATACAATTCCGTTTGCTCGTCGGGGACATATTCGATTCGCTGTGTGATACGATCGGCTACGCCGCTGGATGAAATGATTTTTTCAATGCGGTTCCAGTAGTTGTCGCCGCCTTTGGTGCGGCCGGTTATGATCAGGCGCAGACGCGGGGATTTCTTGGACAGGCTGATGAAGGCCTCGACCAGGTACTCCAGCCCTTTATAGGGGGCAATATTACCAAAGAACAGCAGCGCCTGTTCATCGGCGCCGATGCCGATCCTGTCGCGGGCCTCAGCACGGGTGAGTGCAGTGTTGGGCACCGTATTGTTAATTCCAAAGGGAATAACTGTCACTTTATCCGGCCGGACTGCAAAATCAGAAACCAGTTCACTTTTCATCGTTTTGGTGTGGACGAAAATGTGGTCACTGAGACGGTACTGCACTCTGAGGGAAAACCGGTTCAGAAAGGAATCATAGCCGTCCCGGGCTGCTGTATTCACATTGTGCGCGGTAAATACGATCTTTTTTCCGAGTAATTTGTAATAGAGCATCAAGAGCGTGCGATCAAACAGCTCAAACTTATTGTTCCAGAGAATATGAAACAACGGGGCGCGGGAAGTGGCAGCGTAAGCTGTCAACCGCCGGTAATAATCGGCCATGCGTGTCATCTTACCGAACACGCCTGCGTCCGCGGACTGTCGGCGCAAGTTCAGATAGTTTAGTTGAGGATTGCCGTGCAGTTCCGGGCTATCCACGGCGTCGCCGCCCAGGAAATCAATGATTTGACCATTGGCGACCAACGCGGACGCCAGCCCCAGGGCGTAAGGCTTGTCCCAGGCAGCAGTCAAAAGGGCAACTTTTGGAATGGAAGCGCCAGGCATGGACCGGTTGGCTGCAGCAGGCTCATTGACTGAGAAGCCGGCAAAAGAATTCTGCCTGACTCCGTGGTTGTGAACTGGAGGGACCAATGCCGCGGTCGTTTCTTGAGGGGTTGCCATTTTATCGGACAACTGCACCTGCCCGGGAGGCCTGTCACTCTCCGGGTGTTTCAAATCACGGGATTCGCGGACGCCGCGCAGTTCGCGGCAATATCAAGCCTTCCACAATTGTCCGTCTTTGACTTTGACGCCGGACATGGCGTTTCGCGTATCCACAATACACGGCGACCAATCAGCGAGTTCCTGGTAGTTAACAGACTGATGGTTCGTGGCAATAATGGCCGCATCGAAACTCTCCAAAGTTTGGCGATTCCATTCGACGGAGCGGGTGCCAGCCCAATGAGCGTGTTCCCGTGTAGGACGGATCACTGGAACGTAAGGATCGTAATAAGCCACCTCTGCGCCGCGTTCCTTGAGGAGTTCCATGAGCGTATAGCTTGGTGATTCGCGCTCGTCATCCACATTGGGTTTATAGGCCAGACCCACAACCAACAGCCGGCTTCCATTGACCGCCTTGCGACGGGCAT
>DASYZW010000384.1:0-2866 GCA_035945915.1 Verrucomicrobiia bacterium
TCAACGCAACCGCGAACGTTACCAGTTATTGAAATGGGGAATGCAGGCATTCGACACGTTTAAAGTGGTGCCGCCGGGCATTGGCATTGTTCACCAGGTAAATTTGGAATATCTGGCCAAGGGCGTTTTGGTTAGCGGGGATACCGGCGTTTATTATCCTGACACGCTGGTAGGGACGGATTCCCACACAACGATGATCAACGGCCTGGGCATTGTCGGCTGGGGCGTGGGCGGCATCGAAGCCGAAGCCGGCATGCTGGGGCAACCGGTTTATTTCCTGACCCCGGACGTCGTAGGCGTGCACATGACCGGCAGTTTGCGGGAAGGCGTGACGGCAACGGACCTGGCGCTGACGGTGACACAACTTTTGCGCAAAGCCAAAGTCGTGGGCAAATTCGTGGAATTTTTTGGCCCGGGCGCGGCTGCGCTCCCGGTCGTGGACCGCGCCACGATTGCGAACATGGCGCCCGAATATGGAGCGACGATGGGCTTTTTCCCGGTTGACGGCGAGTGCGTAAACTATCTGCGGGCGACCGGGCGCAGCCCGGAGCATTGCCGGCTGTACGAAAACTATTACCGCGCCCAGAACCTCTTCGGAATACCGAATAAAGGCGAAATCCAATATTCACAGGAATTGGAGCTGGACCTCGGAACGGTTATGCCCAGCGTCGCGGGGCCGAAGCGTCCACAAGACAGGATCGAATTGCCGAAGTTGAAGCAGGAATTCACTTCGATTTTCTCAAAACCGGTCACCGAAAATGGCTTCGGAAAGCCCGCGTCGGTTTTAAATGAATCCTTTCGCGTGGAATGCCACAATGGCAACGGCTTCGGCGGAGGCAGCCAGGAGCCGGTCTCGGACGCGATGGCGCGAAAACTTAATACCAACGCTGCAACGGAACTCGAAATGGCGAATAATCGCCCGACGCCCGACGAAGTTCATGATCTCCATGCAAAAATGTGCGGCGGAGACATTCGGCATGGCTCGGTGTTGATCGCGGCGATTACGAGCTGCACTAATACGAGCAATCCGAGCGTGATGCTTGGGGCGGGATTACTCGCAAAAAAGGCAGTTGAACGCGGATTGCGGGTTAGTCCGCTGATCAAAACGTCACTTGCCCCGGGTTCCCGGGTAGTGAGCGACTATTTAAACAAGGCCGGCCTCCAGAAATACCTGGACGCCCTGGGCTTTAATCTAGTCGGTTACGGGTGCACGACCTGCATCGGCAATTCCGGGCCGCTGGCGGCGCCGATCGACGAAGCCATTTCAAAGAACGATGTTGTGGCCGCGGCGGTCTTGTCGGGCAATCGTAATTTTGAGGCGCGGATTCACCAGAATATCAAGGCGAATTTCCTCATGTCGCCGCCCCTGGTGGTTGCTTTCGCGCTGGCAGGACGGGTGGATATCGATATGAGCCGTGAGCCGATCGGAACAGGAAAAGACGGCGGCGCAGTCTATTTGAAGGACATCTGGCCGACGATGCAGGAAATTCGCAATGAAATGCAAAACGCGTTGCGGCCTGAGGTTTTCCAGAAATTGTACCGCGATTTTGCCGGACAAAATCCAAAGTGGAATGAGATCCCATCCAGCACTGGCAACGTTTATGAATGGGACGCCAAATCCACGTATATCCAGGAACCGCCGTTCTTTGGAAAATTCTCAATGCAGCCGGGCCCGGTACGGGAGATTCGCGGGGCGCGCCCGCTGGCAATATTTGGCGATAGCGTCACAACGGACCATATCTCGCCGGCCGGTTCGATCAAGAAAAGCTCGCCTGCGGGAAAATATCTTATTGAAAACGGGGTCGTGGCGGAGGATTTCAACAGTTACGGTTCGCGCCGTGGCAACGATCGCGTGATGACGCGCGGGACGTTTGCAAACGTGCGCATTAAGAACCTGATGACGCCGGGGATTGAGGGAGGCGTGACGAAGTTCCAGCCGGGCGGCGAACAACTGAGCATCTATGACGCCGCAATTAAATATCATGCGGCGGGGGTGCCGCTGGTGGTTTTGGCCGGCCATGAATACGGGACCGGCAGCTCGCGCGATTGGGCGGCCAAAGGCACGAATTTGCTCGGCGTCACAGCCGTCGTCGCACAAAGCTTCGAACGAATCCATCGCAGCAACCTGGTCGGAATGGGCGTGCTGCCATTGCAATTTAAGGAGGGCGTCAATGCGCAAAGTCTTAAGCTCGACGGCACCGAGACATTCGACGTGACAGGCCTGGACGGCAACCTCAAGCCTCAACAGGAAGTGACGCTGCGGATTACCCGGGCCAATGGCCAGAGCGAAAATATTCCGGTGAAATGCCGCATCGATACGCCCATTGAGATCGATTACTACCAGCACGGCGGCATTTTGCCGTATGTGTTAAGGCAATTGATCGCGAAAGCGTAAATTGATGAATCATTGGAAATGAGATGGAAGGATGAATTCCCGGAACATCTTGCCGTTTCATTTTTCAATTTAAATTAGTTCCCGTCTCCTGCATTCTCTACGCCATGAAATCCATGACGGGTTATGGCCGCGGTGAGTGCGCCAGGGATGGTTTTAAAATTACAGTTGAACTGGGCGCGGTGAACCGGCGCCAATCTGAAATTTCGGTCACTCTTCCCCGCGAACTGGAGATGCTTGAGTCGCCCGTGAGGGATGCCATCCATGCCCGGGTCGCCCGCGGGCGCGTCACGGCGCGCATCACGGTTCACTCCGGCGAAGGAAACATTTGCGCCCGCATGCACATCAACAAGCGGCTGGCCGAAGCTTACGCCGCGGAACTCGCAAAATTGGCGAAGCAGCTCAAACTTTCCGGCGGCGTGACCCTCGATCAAATCATCCGCGCGCCGGGCGTGTTCCAAAGCGATGAAGAGC
>DASYZW010000385.1:0-7647 GCA_035945915.1 Verrucomicrobiia bacterium
TACATGGATATAGGATGTAATCAAACGACGGTCACCGTGCCCAATCCGCCGCCCAGCCCGGTTTATCGATTTACGATTTATTTCACGAACAACGCTCCAACGAACGCCTACCCGATTACTCTGTCCGGATTTAAACCCTGACGCCGCAGCCTAAAAATTAATTTGCAGCTTGCCGGCAAGGGTTCGCGTCAATGGCAGTTCATTGTAAATGTTCAGCGGATTCAGATTGTATCCTTGATCGCCGATATTCAGCAGGCCGATTGCGAGTTCGACGTTTCTGCCCGGCGAACGAAAGCCTGCAAATACGTTGAATTGCCAAAATTCATCGCCGGGTTCAGCCGGCGTGTAGCCGGAATTGTTCTGGCCAAACCATAATGCCTCTCCTTCCACAAAAAAACCGCTCGGATGATTATAAATCGCGGTGAGGTCCAACTGATTCAGGGTGCCTTTTGTCTGCTGTTGCGGTTGAAAATTCTGGAACGGAAGCAACAATGAATTGGGCACACCCGGAAAATTTTCATTTAAAACTGCATGGCTAAGCCGGTATTTCAAACCGAAAGACCAATCCCTCTCCACCAGTTGGTTGGCAGTGAACTGAAACGTTTCTTCCTGGTATCTAAGATCTTCATTAAGACTGGATGGGACGGGACTTGGGGTAGTGAAAGCGTCATAGGCGAAACTTCCGTTCATCAGTTCATCTTTTGAGTCCAAAATTTCGCCGGAAATGGTGAGATAAGTTCCAGTGCGAAATTTCTGTTCCAGCGATAGATCGTATGTCGAGAATCTAGCGCCGGGAGTTGCGCCAACAATGGACTCCGGAATCACCGCACGATAGTTTTGAATAAAACCGGCCACCTGTGAGGGTTCAATTTGATAACTCTGGTCTATGCTTGCGCCCGCAAGCGAACGTGTGTAGGCAAAACGCACAGTTGTCCCGTCCCATGGTGTAAAAACGAATCCCGCCTTCGGAGAAAACTGCTGTTCGACATTTTCATTACCGGAAATCGGAGCCGTGAAAAACACATCCGGAGATCTAAGGTAATCGTAGTCGATCCCCCCGATCAATTGCAACGAATCGAGAATCTGCCACTGGTGATAGCCGTAAATGCTTAAGTTATTGAGTATCGAATTCACGTTCTGGTCGGCGGCGGTGGGTGGAAAAACAGAATTAATCGGAGGCGCCAGTTGGAGATTGGAAGTTCGGAAATCGCCATATTGCACTCGCCCGCCGACGATCGTGGTATGCGCGGGCTTTTCGAAGATTTGCTGTAATTCTCCTGAATAAATATTCATTCGATTCATAAAATTCTGATCCATCGTCACCCCCTCCATCGAAACCAATCCAAGTCCCGGAGCGGACGTTGCCAGGAAAGTCGGAGCCATCCCGTTCGTAAACGAAGCCGTGTCATTCAATCGCGCGCCATAAAACAGCGTATGCACGCCCGGGGCCCATTCGTGATTGAAGCCAATGCTCACATTCGGGTTTTGTTTTTCCTGGTATTGCACTTCCGGATTTGCCTGTGTGTTCGGATTATAATACTGCAACAAATCGCCGTAATCCGCCTGGTACTGGTTAATGTTAAAATAAACCGTGTCCGCGCGCGTAAGTTGCTGTTTCAGCGTCAGCGAAAGCTGCCGCTGCTCGACGTTATTATTGATCCATTGGCCGGGGTCCGTGCGATAATACGCCTCAAAATCATAACTGAAATCATCGTAGGCGCCGAGAAACGCGCCCGATTCCGTCCAGGCGCCGCGGCTCAGATATTCCGAGTCTGAAATCACGCCCGGGCCGTCCTGCTGGAATAATCGTGAATATTCACCCTGCGAAATCGTGGGCGATAGCGTCCCGGCCGCTGCCGGAGCGAGCAAATTCGCCACCAGGTACTCGCTTTCGGCGGGGGTCTCATAACGGAGGTTGATTTCATTTGGGTCGCTCAGTTGCTCGTAACTGTCCGCAAGGAACAAATGCCCCGAATAGTTCCCGTAATCATAATTGACCGCCCGTGACGCTTCATTCACGCTCACATCAAACATTCCATCATCCTGGTACATCGTCGCCAGGCTCGCGCTGCGGACGGCTTCGTCCTGGTCCAGTAGTAATTGCGATCGATACACGCTGCGGTTTTCGTTCAATTCCTCGGATTTTTCCAGGTCTCGAATCGCGTCGTTGATCCGATTCCGTTGCTGGTTCATCAAAGCGGAATAGAGCCATGCCGTCGGGTCATTTGGATCCAATTGCTTCGCGCGTTCAAACTCCTGGCCGGCCCGGTGGAATTGATAGCCGTTTGCGTAAGCCTTGCCCAAATAGCTCCGGAGTTCCGCGCGTTGCGGTTCGATTGCCGCCGCGAGCAGCAAATCCTCCCGGCCGCCGGCGTTATCCCGCAGGCGAATGCGGCACAGTCCACGGCCCAGCCACGCGTTGCCCAGGGAAGAATCGACCGCCAGCGCGCGGTCGAACCACACAATTGCCAGCGCCGCGCGATTTTGCGCCGCGAGCAGAAAACCCTTGAGCGATAGCGCTTCGGCATTCGCCGGCGCCAGAGCCAGGCTGGTTTCCAGCGCTTTCGAAGCGCGATCAACCTGGCCGAAACTGAATTCCAATTCCGCCACCCGCTCCCACGCGAAACTGAACGTTGGATCAACATCCGTCGCCTTCTTCGCCGCATATAAAGCGCGTTCGAGCGCGCCCGGCGCGGCCCTGGATTGGTCGTAATACGACCGCGCGAGAAGTTCTGTGGCTAATTGCGGTTCCGGCTCGCCCGGCGCCCGCTGATGTTTCACCGCAGCAATGAGCTCGCGCAATGCGGCGGCGAGACGTTGAATCCGCTCATCCTTGCCGTTGAGCGAAGCCAGGGCTTTCTCCGCCTCCTCGACATTGCCTGCCGACAGCAAAAGCGCCGCGTTGTAGATGGTCGCGGCATCCGATTGCGCTTTTGATGCGGCTGATAGCAGCGTCAGGGCTCTCGGTAAATCGCCATCGCGATACGCCGCCATCGACGAAGCCAGCGCCTGAGATTCCTGCGCGGACAGCGGCAGTTCATTTAGGTCAAGAATAGCGGGATAATAAAAGCACCATTGCAACAGGTTGTTGGCAATGAATCCGGCGGCTCGTACTGGCGGTTTCGCCGGGGCCACGACGGCCTGCTGACCATTCGTCAAAACCAATGAGCCGCTCGAATTCGCAAGGCGGACACGCCCGTCAATTACCGAAAGAGATGTTTCATCCGCGCCGTCGACCGCTAAAACAAATTCCGTTCCCTCCACGCCTGCCATCGCCCCGCGCGTGATAATTTGAATTTGTCCCGGCTTGTCTCGGTGAAAGAATGAAATAATCCCGCGCACGAGGTGCAGCCCGCATTGTTGCTGCTGTGATCCGGGTGAAACAATTTCAATTTCCGTTGAAGCGCCCACGGGCACGACACTTTGGTCGGACCACAGCAGCGCCGCCCGGCTGTTCGCTCCCGTGCGCAGTTCATCGGCGGGATGGAGAACTTGTCCTTCGCGGGCCGTGACCCATTGCGTCGTTTGTGCATGAAGAATTTCGACCTCCCCTTGGACTTCTTTGACTTTGACCGCGTTTGTTCCGCCGTCATTTGCGCCCAGCGCAAACGTGGCATTGCCTGCAAGAATCGTGAGCCATCCTGACAGCACGACGCCGATTGCCTTCCGAAATGATTTAGGAAATGAGCCGGACATTTCCTTTACGTCTTGCCACGCTTATAGGCTGAAATGGAGCAGGTTTCAATCCAATTCCGAGATTATTTTGTTTACAAATTACTGATTATAACGACATTAGTTCCATGTCGGATGATTCCATCCAAACCCGGACCACTTTACTCGAGCGGCTCAAAGACTGGCGGGACGATCCGAGCTGGCAGGAATTCTTTAACACCTACTGGAAGCTGATTTACGCGTTCGCCATCCGCAGCGGTTTGACCGAAGTTGAAGCGCAGGACGTGGTCCAGGAAACGATGCTTGCGGTTGCCAAAAATATCCCGAGCTTCAAATACGACCGGAATCTCGGCTCATTTAAACATTGGCTCTTGAACATGACCCGCTGGCGCATCAGTGACCATATCCGAAGGCGCAAAAACCTCGCCCCGGCTCTCAACGATGAGCAGGCCACCGAAACCCAGACCGGCCCGGCCAACCGGGTCCCGGACCCCGCCAGCCTCGATTTAGACGCCTTATGGGAAGCGGAATGGGAAAAAAACCTGCTCGATACCGCGGTTTCGCGCGTTAAACGCCAGTTGGACCCTGAAAAATACCAGATTTTCGATTTCCTTGTGAACAAGGAGTGGCCCGCCCAAAAGGTCGCGGATGCATTCGGCCTGAAGGTCAACCAGGTTTACCTCGCGAAACATCGCGTTACCGAATTGATCAGGGAAGAAATCGAACGTCTAAAAAAGGATTTTTAGACGCTTTCCTTTCCCATCGCCCCCGATTTTCCTCGTAATTCGCGGCTTTTCTCCTGTTTCGGCCAGCCCGGCTGAAAAAAGTTGAAAATATTTTGAAAGAATTTCCGTTATGCTGCGTATTTATATTATGGCGATATTGTGATCGCCTAAAACCGGGTGCAACGGCCATTGGCTGTTGCGGTCGCCATGGCGGTGGGATTATATGCCAGCTCCGATGGGATTGGGCGCAACGGGGAATTAATGGGCGGAGCTGGCATAAATCCGCTATTTAGTCGCGAGATTGTTGAAGCCTCACCGTCAAAGCCGCTATAATTAAAAAGTGAGCTTTGACGACACGATTGCTGCCATCGCCACGCCTTTGGGCGAAGGCGGGCTTGCAGTCCTGCGCATTTCAGGGCCTGGGGCGGCGGCAATCGCTGACAAACTCTTCGTTGGAAAAGAGAAACCTTCGGCTGCGTCCTCGCACACCCTTCATTTTGGCAGGATCGTTCGTAACGGCCAAACAATTGACGAGGTTCTCCTGGCCATTCTGCGCGCGCCGCGCACCTTTACGCGCGAGGATACGGTCGAAATTTCCTGTCACGGCGGCATCCTTCCCGCCAAATTGATTCTCGACGCCCTTTTGGAAAATGGAGCCCGCCTCGCCGAACCGGGCGAGTTTACCCGCCGCGCTTTTCTCAATGGACGAATTGACCTTGCCCAGGCCGAAGCGGTTGCCGACCTGATCCATTCGCGCACCGAACTTGCCCTGGCAGCCGCCAATGAACAATTGGCCGGACACTTGTCCCGGCGCATTAACCGGCTGCGCGACGATTTGCTTCACATTCTGGCGCACGTCGAAGCTCATATTGATTTTCCCGATGAAGATATCGCGCCCGACACGCGTGACCAATTGCTGAAGCGCCTTGAGAACGGTCTGGCGTTTATTTCGCAATTGTTGCAGACCGCCAACGAAGGACAAATTCTCCGCCGCGGCATTCGTACGGCCATTGTCGGCCGCCCGAACAGCGGAAAATCCAGTCTCTTAAACCAATTGCTCGGACGCGATCGCGCCATCGTTTCGCCGATCCCGGGCACGACGCGCGACACCATCGAGGAAACCGCCAACATCCGCGGGCTCCCGGTAGTTTTCATCGACACGGCTGGATTGCGCGAGGCGCGCGACGAAATTGAAATTGAAGGCATTCGCCGCAGCCGCGAATCGCTGGCCCGCGCCGAACTGATTCTCCACGTCCTGGACGCGAACCAGCCGCTCACCGCCGAAGACCAAATTTATTTGGCCGAATTTGCGGGAAAAAAGACGATCCTCGTGCGCAACAAAATGGACCTGCCGGTCCGCTCTGAACTTCCATCCGGCCTGGCCCCGGTTGTCGATATAAGCTGCGTGAGCGGCCAGGGCATCGAATCACTCAAAGACGCCATCAAAGCGCTGGTTTGGTCGGGCGACATCAAGGCGGAAATGTTGCAGGTAATGATTAATTCGCGCCATCAGGACGCCCTGAACCGGGCGCGGGCCGCGGCCCTGCGTACTGCCGAAGCCTTGAAAGAAAATGTCACGCTGGAACTCGTCGCGCTGGATCTGCGGATTGCCGTCGCCGCCGTTGGAGAGATCGTTGGCAAGACGACCACTGAAGATTTGCTCGATTCGATTTTCAGCCAGTTTTGCATTGGAAAATAGCAAAAACGCGCGAGGTTTTCGTTGCCTCGCGCGTGAATAATTATTGAACGAGCCGATCAGGCCGGCGCTGGCGCCGGCGCCCCCAGGCCGGGCAGTTTGGGCGGCGCGGGTTTTGGCGGTGGTTCCGGCAAAGGCGTTCCCGCGGGCGCGCCCAATAGCGCGCCACTTTGCGGTTTGGGCGGCGGCGGCGTGAAATTGCCGGTCTCGACGATTTCCTCGACCTGCGAGCGATCGAGTGTTTCATACTCGAGCAAACCCTTTGCGATGACTTCCAGCTTTTCCCGGTTGCCGTAAATCAGGTCGTGTGCGGTCTTATAACCCGCGTCAATGATCAGTTTAATCTCTTCGTCAATCTCTCGCGCAGTGCTCTCGCTGTAAACCTTGGTTCGCGCCATTTCACGGCCCAGGAAAACGTATTCGTCGTCACTGCCATATTGGACCATGCCCAGCTTGTCGCTCATGCCGTATTGGCACACCATCGCCCGGGCCATGTTTGTGGCCATTTGTATGTCCATCGCTGCGCCCGTGGATATGTCCCCGGTCACAATCTCTTCGGCGATGCGCCCGGCCATCGTCACGGCGATGTCGTCGAGCATCTCTTTTTTGCGCCGGCTCAAAATGTCCTTTTCCGGCAACTGCATCGTGGACCCGAGCGATTGGCCGCGCGGAATGATCGTCACCTTGTGCAACGGATGCGTATGCTCGAGGAGTACGTTTACCAGGGCGTGTCCCGCCTCGTGCCAGGCGGTCGATTTCTTTTCTTCATCCGTCATGGCCAGGCTGCGGCGTTCGCGGCCCCAGCGTACTTTATCCCGCGCTTCTTCCAATTCGCTCATTCCTACCGTCTTTTTATTCAACCGCGCGGCAAGCAATGCCGCTTCGTTAAGCAAATTCGCCAGTTCCGCGCCGGAATAACCGGGCGTGCCGCGGGCGATAATCGAAAGGTCAGCCGTGGGATCAAGTTTCACGTTTTTAGCATGAACTTTGAGAATTGCCTCGCGCCCGCGCACATCGGGGAGGTTCACCACCACCTGGCGATCGAATCGTCCGGGACGCAACAACGCCGGGTCCAAAACGTCGGGCCGGTTTGTCGCCGCGATAATAATGATGCCTTCCTGGGTGTCAAAGCCGTCCATTTCCACCAGCAACGCGTTGAGCGTCTGCTCGCGTTCGTCGTTGCCGCCGCCCAATCCATGACCGCGCGAGCGGCCTACGGCGTCGATTTCATCGATGAAAATCAGGCAGGGCGTATTACGCCGCGCCTGCTCGAACATATCGCGCACCCGGCTGGCGCCCACGCCGACGAACATTTCCACGAAGTCCGAACCGCTGATGCTGAAAAAGCTCGCATCCGCTTCGCCGGCAATTGCCTTGGCGAGCAGCGTTTTGCCCGTCCCGGGCGGTCCCACCATCAGGACGCCCTTAGGAATGCGGCCGCCCAGCTTTTGGAACTTCTTCGGGTCTTTCAGGAATTCGACCAATTCAGAGACTTCCTCGATAGCTTCGTCAATGCCCGCCACATTTTTAAACGTTGTCTTGTTGCGGTCTTTA
>DASYZW010000386.1:0-4001 GCA_035945915.1 Verrucomicrobiia bacterium
AAGCGCCAGGTTCCATCCAGCGACATTGAATCCCCGATATCAGCGGGAATTGCCGCTGTTGGAACCATGACTGCCAGTTGAACCACGCCGACGGCGGAGAGGGTGGCGTCGGTGATCGTGTAGGTGAAATAATCATTGGAAGTCAGGGCGCCCTGATAATAAATGTTCGTACCGTCGGTGGTAACATTCGTTCCGTTGGCGCTATAAGGTTCGACGCCGGAAAAGCCCACGGTTTCGCCATTTGGATCGCTCCAACCGGCGAGTGCCGCCAGGTTGGTAATAGCGATTTGCCAGGTTAAACCGTAGTAGAGCGTATTCGTCACCACATTGGCGATCTGCGGAGGGCGATTGGTCGTAATTTCCAGGTACAGATTATCATTTGAAATCGTCAGGTATGAATTTTGGCCCGCGGCGACGCCGTTGCCCGTGACGGTGACCGCCGGCATTCCGCCCGGAATGGTGACGGCGCCTCCAGAACCCGCGGAGATAATTTCATAATTGCCGGCGGTTAGCGCTGCTCCGGTATTATTGACTTCGAAGATCGTCCCCGAGGAGAGCCCCAGGTTACCGCCAACGACAGTGAATGCCGGGGTGCCCGGCGCATCATTCAGGATGACCGTGGCCGGGCCGGTATCAACGTTCCCTTCAATCACCGCCGCAGATCCGTTGTTGCTCAGGGTTTGGCCCCCAGCCAGCGTGAACGCCGCGCCAGCCATTGGACCGGCGAGCGCCGCGCCGGCAGTAACGATGATATTCGGGCTGCCGCCGATTGAGCCGGTTGCGGTGAAAGCGAGCGTTCCCTGGCTGACCGTGGTGTTGCCGGTGTAACTATTGCTGGAACTGATCGCCAGCGTGCCCGGGCCATTCACCGTCAGACCACCAACTCCGCTCCAGGTATTGGCCAGCCCGATGACGCGCCCGGGTTCCGGCGCGAATATGACATAACCGGGGCCGCTCACTCCGTTCACCAAAAATGAACTGTTGGTTAGGTTGACCGACGGCGCAGTCCAACTCCAATTCGTACCGTCGCCGAGCAGGTCCGCGTTGGTAGAGCCGGCAACGCCCCCATTGCCGACCCCCAGCATGTCCACCGTGTGAAAGGTTCCGCCGGAAATATTGACGGAACTGTTTTCGGAGCTACTGGTTGTGTAGACGCCGTTAAAACCGATGTATAGCGAACCGCCGCTGATGTTGACATTGTCCTGCGGCTGCGTCGCGTAACTGGAACCGCCAAACCCGAGTCCCACGACATAGACCGAGCCGCCGCTCACATTTATCGTGGCGTTCGTCCCGCCCTGATTGAGATAGATCCCACCGTTGCCGGACGTAGTTCCTCCACTGAAATTAGGCAAAATATAGACTGCGCCGCCGGCTAGATTAAATGTGCCGGCCCCATACGGCACACCATTGCCGCGCCCAATCCCAAACCAGCCGTTGTCCACGATCGCCCCGCCATTGACCGTTACCGTACCGGCGCCGTAGACGCCCAGTTCAATGCCACAGAGGAAATTTGCAATACCGTTATTGAGCGTGAACGTGCCGGTCGAATTCGTTCCGAGTCCCAGCAGGAATGAATCCTGATGATAATAGCCGCTGCCAAATCGTGAAACGGTCAGCGTGCCGCCGTTCATGATGAAATTCCCGACACTGTTGGCCCCGGAAGACGGTGACAACGCCGCGCCTCCGATTCCGCTGGCCCCATCACGCCCGCCGATCGTCACCGCGTAATCATTCGGGGCGTTGCTGACGAGCAGCGTGCCGCCATTCATGACAAATGTCCCTGTGCTATTATTCCATGCGCCTAACGACATCTGGCCCACCCAAACGTTGTCCAGAACCGCGGTTGAGTTGCTGTAGTAATTGCACGCGACATTGTTGGTGAACAATGCCGCATCATTAAATCCCGGGCTGCCGGCTCCGGGCACGGCGCCCTGGTCCCAATCGCCCGCCACTGAATAGTCGTCCGGCGTTGTGGCGATCCAGTTGAAATTGACGGTCGCTCCGCGGGTGAGATTACCCGCCAGAAAAAGGCCAATCAACGGCAGCAGCAAACGCGACGATGACATATTTTTTAATGAAAACATTTTGAGGGTCGTTCTACTGAGTGGGTGAATATTAGTGGAATATTATCCCACAAAATTCCGCTTAAATCCAGCGGAGATATTCATCCCGGCGTTGCGCCGGGTGCGCGGTCCTTGGCAGATGGCGCGTGGGCAACGGCGGCGCGATGAGTGTAGCCGGACGTTGAATCGCGGCCGTTCCGCGCGGTTTACGCGCGGTGACATCGGTGGCAGCAGTGGCAGCACCACTTGTATTCACTTGCGAAGCGCGATGTCTCTGCCAGCGCGAAGAGTGATGTCCCTACCGGCGGCGGTCCAGGATTCTTCTGGCGGATTTGCGGACGGTTTCGGCCAATTCGCGCGGTTTAATTACTTTGGCATCGCCGCCCCAGCTCAAGATCCAGCGTTCAATCTCCACCAGGCCCGAAAGTCTGAGTCTCAATTCCACGCCGCCATTTTTCAGTTCACGCAATTGCTGCGATTCATGCCATTTCTTTTCGCGGATGTAATCGGCCGCGCGGGGATTGAACCGGATTACGACGTCGTACTGGCCTTGTCCGGAATGAACGCCAAAGCTGTCGCGCAACTGTTTCTCCAGCGAAAATTTTCCCGAACGCTCAAACGTTTTGCCCGTGGGCTTGATGGACTGCATGCGGCCCGGCACGAATTTGCGGATGTCTTTGCGGGCGTGGTCAAACGCGAACAAAAACCATTCGCCGTTGACGTTTGCCAGATGATACGGGTCCACGATGCGCGCCTCCCCTTTGGCCGCGCCGGGCTTTCGATACTCCAATTCAAGCTGGCTTTGCCCGGCCACCGCCCGGGCGAGGGCTTCGAAAATCTTCAAATCCAAAATCGGTTCGACGCTCGTGCGGAAGGATATTGCCTGGCCCACGTCCGCGAGGCTGAACGAAATCGTGTCGGGAAGGGATTGTTCCATTTTTCTGATGGCTGAAAGCAGCGGCCGCTCGAAACTCGTGCCGCGATATTGTTGGAGCGCTTTTTCAGCCACGACGAGCGCGAAGAGTTCGCCCTCGGTGATTTGCATCGCTGGGAACGCGCTGACCTCGCCGTGGTAGAAGTAACCGTTGCGCGACGAGTCGAATTCAATCGGCAGGTTCATCCGGTCGCGCATAAATTCCAGGTCGCGGTGAATGGTTTTTGCGGCGACTTCGATTTCCTGAGCCAGAACCGAGGCGTTCGGATAATTGCCCGCCTGGAGCGCCTGATGGATGCGCAACATCCGCTCCAAAGGCGGACGCGAATGCAATGAAGAAGATTTTGCCGTGTTCATCAACCCCGGCCAAGGTAAAGTTAAAAATCGGAAATTAAAATTTAAAAGTGGGTCGGTCTTACATGAGCAAACAGAGAAGACGGATGATTTAACCGCAGAGGCCGCAAAGATCATAAACTGCAGAATTTGAAGATGCGTTTTTGGTCACGGAGAATCCGGTCCTTGCGCGTTGACTGTGGACGGCGAACTGAAGAATCGGAGCTGACCGGGGTAGTGACACATTTTTTGAGGGTAGGGAATGCAACGAAATGAAGGTCAAAATGTCGATTTTGTTGGGAAATTGACAAATTTTAGAGAGGAAGGAGGAAACGAGGGGTTTGGGCTGAACGTCGGCCTCGCAAGGGATTAGCAGAATGAATTGAATTTTGAACATGAAATGGAGAATACGGAGAATTGGTTTTGAAGCCACAGATGAACACAGATGGGCCTAACGCGGCTTGGCCGCAACCACAGTGAAGAACAGACAGGACGCTGCCAATGCGGTAGAACATTGGTGTGAAAATCAAAGGGGCTGTAAAAATAATCGTGTAAGTGGCCAAAGAAAGCTGAGAGGATAGAAAACTATGGCTATTACCGATGAAGTACTGAACGAACTGCTGAAGGATTATCAAAAGCCCGAAGACTTGTTGGGGCAGAACGGGCTGCTC